>JABSRV010000163.1 GCA_013214905.1 Psychrobium sp.
TCAAGAGGGCTTAATTCAATGGTGCCATTAACATCAATGTTTATTGCCTGTTGCGGTATATCGTCATTCATGATTCACCTTTTTAACCTGTAACGTTACTAACAATTACTAATCGCTAATTTTCCAGCGTTATCTATCTACATCCGCCATGACAAAATCGATACTGGCGATGATGGCAATTAAGTCTGCGATCATCACGCCTTTGGCCAGTGTTGGGATCATTTGTAAATGAGCAAACGAGGGCGTGCGAATGCGCGTGCGATAACTGCTGCTGGCGCCGTCACTGATTAAAGTATAACTATTGATGCCTTTGGTTGCCTCGATAGCGAATGTTGTTTCACCCACCGGCATAACCGATCCCCAACTGACATTAAGAAAATGTTGGATAAGTGTTTCTATGTCTTGTTTGCTCGCACAATTCATTGGTGGAGTGGTCAGTGGGTGCTCAGTTTTGTAATTGCCTTCGGGCATCGATTGAACACATTGCTTGATGATTTTGATGCTTTGATACATCTCTTGTACCCTGAGCGCACAGCGATCGTAACAGTCGCCACCATTGCTGCTAATCACCTCGAAATCGTAATTTTCGTAACCGCTGTACGGCTTGCTTTTTCTCAGGTCCCAATCACTGCCAGTGGCACGTAATCCCGGACCGGTAACCCCCCATTGCAATGCTTGCTCTGTATTGTAAGTACCGATGCCAACCGAGCGTGCCTTGATAATGGAGTTGTCCATCACCATCGATTGATAATGATCTAGTCTTGCCGGGAAGTAATCGACAAACTCCATCATCATTTTGTCCCAGCCCTTGGGTAAGTCTTGTGCTAAACCGCCGATGCGAAACCAACTTGGATGCATGCGAGCGCCGGTAATCGCTTCAATGATTGCAAAGAGTTTTTCACGATCGATAAACAAATAAAAGATCGGAGAAAGCTGTCCAACATCTTGTGCGAACGTGCCAAAAAACAACATATGACTGAGAATGCGAAAGCATTCGCATAACATCACTCTAATGCATTTGACCCGTTCAGAGACTTCAATGCCTGCCAGTTGTTCGAGTGCCATCACATAAGGCAGGTTATTCATCACGCCGCCTAAATAGTCGATGCGATCGGTATAGGGGATAAAGCCATGCCACGATTGACGCTCAGCTATTTTTTCTGCGCCGCGATGATGATAACCAATGTCGGGCACAGCATCGATAATATGTTCCCCGTCGAGCTGCAGCGCGATGCGAAATACGCCGTGTACACTAGGATGATTTGGCCCTAAATTTAGGAACATGTAATCGGTATCTTTACCATGTTGGCGCATGCCCCAAGATTCGGGACTAAATTTCAGATCGTTTTGCAATTGCTGGCATTTCTGATCGTCTAACGAAAAGGGATCTTTTTCGGTGGCTCGGCACGGAAACTCTTTACGCAGGGGATGCCCTTGATAACCTGGAGGCAATAAAATACGGGTTAGTAAAGGGTGATGTTTAAAAGTGATACCAAATAAATCCCATACTTCACGCTCATACCAGTTGGCATTTGGCCAACGTTGGGTAATGCTATCAAGGCTTAGGTTGTTTTCACTTAATGCGACTTTAAATCGTAAATCTCGTTTTTTTGATAAAGAGCTTAGATGATAAACCACGGTGAAGTCATTATGCGGGATAGACTCGCTGTTGTTACGTAAGCGTTCGTCAACGCCGTATAAATCAAAGAGTAAGGTGAATGAACTGTCTCTTGCATATTCAAGCATGTCGCTAAGCTGATCGCTGGCCACCCACAACGTTAGGATATCGTCGCAAGTTTCTTGCTCAGTAAAACTGGTGGCAGAAAAATGTTGCTCAAAACTGAGCAGCAAAGGGTCTTTGATAACGGTATCGGGCAGCTCATCCATTAGACACGGTCCGGTGGCGTGAGTTTTGTTGTCGATTTACGTTGCTGGTGTTTTTCGTCGCGCATATTCGGCGGGATGAAATCATCAACCTCTTGCGCTGTGATGACGCGATTTAGTGGCCGTGCTTGCTTAGGATATCCTTCTCTGATGGCTTGTTGCAATAAATTGAGGCCATAAATAAGTGCTTCCGGTCGTGGCGGGCAGCCTGGTACGTAGACATCAACGGGTAGAAACCTATCAGCGCCTTGCACCACGCTATAAACGTCATACATGCCACCGGAATTTGCACATGATCCCATGCAAATAATCCATTTTGGCTCAAGCATTTGATCGTATAGATGCTGAATTACCGGCGCCATTTTTAAAAATACGGTGCCCGATATCACCATTAAATCGGCTTCCCTAGGGGTGGCTCGAATGACTTCAGAACCAAATCTGGCAATGTCATGCACACTGGTGAATGAGGTCGCCATTTCGACGTAACAGCACGATAAACCAAAGTTATACGGCCAAATAGAGTTACTGCGTCCCCAGTTGACTAAATCATTTAGTTTAGCCATTAAGATGTTGTCGTTAATATCTTGATTGGAACTATTATTGCTAATATCAACCGCGTCAATTTCGTCTACATTGCTAAGTTTCCAGCGCATGTTATTGCCTTAATCCCCAGCCGAAGGCTTGTTGTTTTACTTCAAAAAGTAAGCCCAATAATAATGAGCCGATGAAGAAGGTGCTGACAAAAAATCCGAACCAACCAGCGTCTAATACAACAATGGCCCATAAATAGATAAAAATAGCTTCGATATCAAAAATGACAAACGAGATCGCGACGATAAAAAAATCGATGCGCCAGCGTAAATGCGTATCCCCGTGTCCTTCAATGCCTGATTCAAATGGTAATAGGTTTTTTCGTTTAATATTTTTAGGGTTCAGCAGTGCAGAGATTACTAACATGGTGATCGTAAGGAGAATTACCGCGAGAAAATAAACTATAAAATTTGTAGATACCATCATTTACCTGCTTATTATTAATGCCGAAGCACCATCAAACAATCAATTAAACATCTATCGGTGTACATTTTAAGAAGAACTTTGCTAAAACGCTACATGCTGAATCACACTAAGCGGGCGTGGCCTTTTTCATAGTTTGCATTGAGGTGGATATCAATGGCATTTAGTACGTCATGGCGCGAGATGATGCCTAGCAGCAGATTATTGCCATCAACCACTGGATATACTTTGGGTTTTTGTCCTGTCATGGTTCTTGCTATGTCTAAAATGGAAGCTTCGGGGCCCACGGTTAATACATCGGTGCGCATTTTGTCGGCGACAATGCAATGAGATTCTCCCAAATAGGTTTCTTCTAGCATGCTTAATAGACAATCTTGTTCTGACAAAAAACCAATCACATGGTTATCATCATCGACTACGGGGCCGCCAATTTGCGGTTTTTTAAGGAATAACTCAACGGCCACAGCGATGGTCATGTCTTTTTTAAAAGAGGCGGGTTGGTAATTCATATACGCGGAAACTTTTAGAGACTTCATAATCTACACCCTTAAATTGCATGATAGATTAAGAGTAGACCCTTTTTCTTTACTTTTCTAATGAGATGAGGATTTTATTCTGAGTTTTTTTTAGAGAGGGGAGGTAAATATTCCAACAACAAAAAAGCCGTAACAGCAGAGTGTTACGACTTAATGCTATGTTTATTTAGCCAAAAATATTCATCAACGATGTTGCAAAGTATTTGTCGGCAATGGTATTGAGTAAAATGATCAGCAAAATTGCTGGAATAAAGGTGCTTAATGAGAAATTAATATATTTCTGCATGAAGCTGCCTTCAAAGCCGTCATTACCTTCACAAATCTCTTGATTAAGATTATGTTTTTTCCAGCGATAACTAACAAATAAACACACTAATAAACCATTAAGTGGCAAAATAGTGTCGTAAAATAGATCGTAAATTACGTCAAACATCGAATTGACTTTACCACCGTAATTGACCATTTCAGTCACTGCGCCCCACATACCAAATGACAAAGAACACACTACAGTTAATGCACCGCCAAAGATGGCTAACGTTGCCAAAGCCTTTTTACGGCTTTGCTTTTTCTCATCAATAAGATAAGCCACTGGCACTTCAATGATTGATACTAAAGAGGTAATCGCGGCGAAAAATACCAACAAGAAGAATGAGGTAGCAATGGCACTAGCGCCAATAAAACCAATAGAGTCTTGCAGTGCAAGAAATATCTTTGGTAATAAAACAAAAATCAAACTGACTGAAGAGTTGCTTAATTCGTCTGTATTAACGCCAGGGTTAAATGAGAATATCGCGGGTAAAATCAGTAGGCCAGCTGTAAATGCAACGCCGGTGTCTGCTAAGGCAACCATTTTTGCGGCGCCAACGATATCGGTTTTCTTGTTTAAATAAGAGCCGTAGGTGATTAATATACCCATACCCAATGACAAGGAAAAGAACGCTTGCGACAAGGCCACGTTAATAACAGATGGCGTGATCTTATCAAAATCTGGAATGACATAAAACGCTACGCCAGCACTAGCATTGTCTAGGGTTAATACGAAAGCAACTAATGCCAATAACATCACAAATAGAGCCGGCATTAATATTTTTGACGCTTTTTCTATGCCGTCTTTTACACCAAGTTTAAGAATGAAATAGATAATGGCAGCAACACCGACCATAGACACAAATATGTAGTTGCTATTGGTGTACTCATCAAAACTTCCCTCACTTGCAAGATATTGCAAGTCGCCGGTGGCAGCCATCACTAGGTAGCCTAAAATCCATACGCTGATAACCGTGTAAAACACCCCAATCATAAATGGTGTGATAACGCCTATTAGGCCAGCGCCGCGCCAAAGCGAACTTTGATTTGATAACTTCCCCATCGCGCCGACAGGGCCTTTAGCTGTATTTCGACCTATCGCCAATTCGGCAATCATCACCGGTAAACAGACGACAACAACGAATATTGCGTAGATAAGCAGGAATGCACCACCACCACTTTTTGCGGCATTGACCGGGAAACCAACTAGGTTGCCGATACCAACGGCAGAACCTGCAGCAGCGAGAATAAAACCAAGCCGCGAGCTAAACTGTTCTCTGTTATCGTTATTGTCGTTCATACATAACCCTTATTTTTATTATTATTCCTACTTAAAACTCGTAGGTAGTATAAATTTTTCCACTCGATGCTAACAAGCTTTATCAGTAATGTCTCACCTAAAACTCGATGATCGGATCAGTTTTTGATGAAATTGGTCAATTAATTGTCAATTAGATGTTACAGCTGTCTATTGCGCTGCTTATTTGTGCTGACAAAAAGGCTATTAGTCAGTAAAATTCAGGCTTTTGATGCCAAGGACAAATAAACCATGCGCCCAGCCAGCCATATTGATGTACCAGATAAGATAAATTGGTCTGTTTTTAAGAGTTTTATTCCCTATTTAATGGAGTATCGCGCACGGGTTGTATTAGCGTTGATATGTTTGGTACTTGCTAAAGTCGCCACGGTTGGTCTGCCCTTTGTGTTAAAGCATATTGTTGACGGGTTAGACGACCCTCAATGGCAAGCTATTGCAACGCCGATGACCTTGGTGATTGCCTATGGATTATTCCGCTTGTCTACCGTGTTGTTAGGGGAATTACGCGATACCTTATTTGGCCGTGTCACCGAGCGAGCTATGCGCCGAGTTGGTCTTAAAGTGTTTAATCATCTACATCAATTAGATCTCGACTTTCACCTTAATCGTCAAACGGGCGGTTTATCTCGCGACATGGAGCGAGGTGTAACTGGCATCAGCTTTGTGATGCGATTTATGATCTTTAATATTGTGCCTATTATTATTGAGTTATGTTTTGTGATTGGCATTTTACTCACCAATTACGGCATCGAATTTGCCTTAATTATTGCAGGAGCCGTGGTTTGTTATGCCATGTACTCGGTAAAAGCTACTCAGTGGCGCACTCAGTATATCCGTCAGGCAAACATTGCCGACTCAAACAGTAATACTCGTGCGATCGACAGCTTAATTAATTATGAAACGGTTAAATATTTCGGCAACGAGAAATTTGAGGCGGATCAATACGACGAAAAATTAGCAATTTGGGAAAGTGCCAAACGTCGCAATCGCTTGTCGTTGTTTACGCTTAATGGTGGCCAAGCTTTTATCATTGCGATAGCCATGACATTAATGATGGGACTAGCCGCTTATAATGTAGCGCAAGGGCGTATGACCTTAGGTGACTTTGTACTGATTAATGCCTTTACCATGCAAATATTTATGCCGCTAAATTTCTTAGGTTTTGTGTATCGTGAAATACGCGGATCATTAGCCAATATCGAGCGGATGTTTGATTTGCTAGATAAAGAGCCAAGCATTAAAGATAAAGAGCAGGCGCCGAATCTAGCGATTAAGCAAGGAGAGATATGCTTTAACAAGGTTGATTTTTACTATCATCAAGATCGCCAAATTTTAAAACAAGTGAGTTTCTCGATTAAAGCTGGGCAAAAAGTGGCGGTAGTGGGAGCCAGTGGTAGCGGTAAGTCGACATTGGTTAAACTGTTATTTCGTTTTTATGACGTAAGCAGTGGAAATATCTCTATTGACGGTCAAGATATTAGAGAGGTAACCCAATTGTCATTGCGACAAGCCATCGGCATTGTGCCGCAAGACACCGTTTTGTTTAATGAGTCACTCATCGATAATGTTCGCTATGGTCGCCCTAACGCGAGTGACGAAGAGGTGGTACACGCCATTGAACTGGCGCATTTACGTGATTTCATCGACAGCTTACCCGATGGTGAAAATACAGTGGTGGGTGAGCGCGGCTTAAAGTTATCTGGCGGCGAGAAACAGCGAGTAGCCATCGCCAGAACTATCCTTAAGCAACCTGCCGTGCTGGTGTTTGATGAAGCAACATCTTCATTAGATAGTTACAGCGAACAACAAATCATGGCGGCGATTAACGAGGTTGCTAGAAACAATACAAGCCTAGTGATAGCGCATCGGTTGTCGACCATTGTCGATGCCGACAATATTTTAGTGATGAAGCAAGGCGAAATTATTGAGCAAGGGGATCATCAACAACTATTGAAAAATGACGGTGAGTACGCCAAATTGTGGCGCTTACAACAAAATCAACAATCAGTAACAACCAAGAGTTAACTAAATGAGCATTACAGCAATCCAAAACTTTTCCAAACGAATTAAAAGTAACAAGGCATTCGAGTTATTCGTCATCGCGATTATCGTATTGTCGGCTTTACTAATTGGTGCCAATACCTACGCTTTGCCTGCCTATGCGATAACCGCATTAACAGTGATGAACACCTTTATTACCGCTATTTTCTTATTTGAACTTGTTATTCGATTTATCGCCGATGATGAAAAGAAGCGATTTTTCACCAAAGGCTGGAATATATTCGATACCATCATAGTCGTTGTTAGTTTGATCCCACTTGAAGACAGTCAGTTGGCCTTGATCGGCCGATTAATTCGAATTTTCAGGGTCATGCGCATGGTCTCTTTCGTACCAGAATTACGTCTGCTGCTTAATTCATTATTTAGAGCACTGCCACAGCTTGGTTACGTGGTGTTATTAATGTTCATCATATTTTATATTTACGCGGCCATTGGCAGCAGCTTTTTCGCCACTATTAATCCCGATTTATGGCGCGATATATCTATTTCAATGTTAACCCTGTTTCGAGTGATGACATTTGAAGATTGGACCGACGTGATGTATGAAGTGATGGAGGTATATTCGTTAGGTTGGATTTACTTTTTGTCGTTCATATTTTTAACCACCTTTGCCTTTTTGAACATGGTTATCGGTATTGTGGTCAATGTATTAGAAGATGAGCATGCTAAGGAACAAGCGGAACAGGACCGAATCGATGGCAAGTTGACTATTGAAGATTTATCGCTGCAAATTGAAGAACT
>JABSRV010000164.1 GCA_013214905.1 Psychrobium sp.
CACGCAATTTTCAGGCGGTGACGGTGAAGGGATATCTCTGATTTATCATCCTGTCAGTGAAGGCTACTAGCTGTTACTTTTGTCTGTTTTTTTCCAATAGGTGTAACTGTTTTTACCATGGCTTTTTGCACTGTACATCGCTTTGTCTGCTTGGCGCATTAACAGTGAGGTATCGATGCCGTCATCTGGGTAGACTGACATGCCAATGCTCAGGGTCAGTTTGGAATCATCTCCCGATACGGGTAACGAGACCTCCAGTGATGAGATAATGCTTTGGGCTATTTGGCGGCTATCTTCTAAATCTCTTACGTTGGATAGTAGTATGAGAAATTCGTCACCGCCGATTCTGGCGACTAAATCGTCTTTTCGTACACAATTGGACAGATTGTCGGCTACTTCACTGAGTACCCTATCGCCAACTGGATGACCGTATGTATCGTTAATTAGTTTGAAGTCATCGATATCAATGAACATTAAGACTAAGCGATTATTAGCCTGTTTAGCCTCGTTTAGCAATAACGGTAATCGATCTAGGGCATATTTTCGAGTGTACAGCCCGGTGAGGTTATCGTGATCGACTACATAGCATAATTCTTTGTACAATTGAGCGCGATCAATTGCATTTTGTTTGAATATCACCATGGCATTAGCCATATGGCCTATTTCATCTTTTCGATCATTAACCGAAATATTTACTTCTAATTCGTCATTAGATAATTTTTTCATCATGGTCGTCATCGCGACTATGGGTTGGGAAATATCACTGGCGAGTAAATAGCCTAACAAACAGATGACTATGGCGATGAGGGTGCCGCTAATCAGTAGGAAGTTGTTTAGAGTATATACGGGCTCCATTATTTCGGCTTGGTCAATTTCGACCAACATTGCCCAACGAGTACCAAGGAAATCGATGGCGGTGAACGCTGATAATACCTGTATATCACGATAGTCGTGAATGATTTTAATGCCATTTCTTCCCTGTAATGCTTGCTTAACAGAGCTACTATCTACTCGTGTATTTAAAATGCTGCGATCGGTTAAAAATCGTGAATTGCTGCGCATTAAGAAATCTTGGCCCACTAAATAGGTTTCGCCACTTGCCCCCATGCCGGCAGTAACCTGCATAATGCTATCAAGCGGTTCAATGGGGATTTGGTAAATAGCCACGCCAAGATATTGATGTTTATCGTCATATACCGCGGTACCAATGAAGCTTGCCGGTTGGTTACCGCTCGGCGGGTAGAGGGTGAAATCGGCATATACTAGCTGGCCTGATTTGGGATTGGCTGCAATATCAATAAATACTTGTGCCAATTTGGTATCCCGCCAAGGCCCGTCGATAACGTTCGTCGCATAGTCAGACTCTTTGTTAACGCTGTAAATTAAATTACCTTTGGGATCGATCAAGAAAAAATCATAATAGGTGCGTTCTTCGATCATGTTTTTAAAAGTTGGATGATATTTCTGATGCAATTGGCTGTATAAACTATTGTCTTGAGCAATAAGTAAAGAGTCTTTTTGACCAATTTTAAATGGATTTCGGTCAATGTAATGGCTCTGTAAATAGGCCGTTTTATCTTGCGGTAATAAGGCCCACGCTGAGGTGAAATTCTTTAATGCATCAATAACTAATGGGCTTTGGGCATGAAAACTTATTTTATGCTCAATACTATTGAAGTATTGCCCTAGCGACGATTTTCGTGACTCTAATAATGCCACTAGTTTCTCTTCTGCCGCGCGTTTCATATTGTCTGTGGTATTGATATAGGCAATGACCCCGGTCGCGAATGCAGAAATTAATGCCAATGAAATCATAACCAAAGGGAATTTTCTAGTGATTTTTATATCTTTTAACATATAAATTAGGCGTATCCATGTGAGAATTATTGTTCTAGACTTATGTCAGAATAACACGTAAATGAAGGAAGATTCTGACACTTTTAGGCTCTAATTAACGTTAATGGAGCGCTAAGTAAACTCTAATGGCTAGCATTATCAAAACGAGATACTATGAGGTACTACCCATCTCTGATATTAAAAATGCTCATCTGCCACACAAGGTGACAAATTCCCCCTGTATTTTCGATTGTTGTAACTCTTAAAAAAATATATGTTAGCGCTTTAGCGATGGGTATAACCACTGGTTATGTGCTAAGCGCGTATTTGTATTAGTGTTGAAATAATGTAAGTGATACTTTTTATGGTTTTAGCATTTAATGGGATGAATATTATGAGGCTGTTTGTGTTTTTATTGTCACTATTTAGCTGTGGTTTATTACAGGCGGCATCAATCACTATTCCGATAAAGGGAATGGTTGTTGATGAGCAAAATCAAGGGCTGACTGATGTATCAATTAGGGTGGCTGGGCGTGTTTTCATCACCAATAAATCAGGTTGCTTTACGCTGTTATTGCCGAAAAATGACATATATCAACTCTCCTTATCCAAGCGCGGTTTCTACGCTGGCGTTCAAACGTTTAGTCATTTTGAGTTAGCTAACCTGGCGACAGAAAAATTTACGTTAACTGCTATTACGTTGGTCAAAAAAATAAAAGGGCGAACATTATTATCATTTGGCGGTGACGTGATGATGGGCAGGCGTTATTCAAATCCAAAATTTAGTAATAGTGTAATAATCCATAAGGGCACTGAGCAGGAAGATACTAAAAGCATTGTTCGTCATATTAAGCCCTACATGTTGTTGGCAGATTACGCCGCTGTTAATTTGGAAACACAAATATCAGATCATAAACCGCAAGAGCGAGCCCCTAAGTCGGTGACATTTTTCTCGCCGCCGCAAACGCTCAATGCATTAGAGTGGGCGGGTATCGATTATGTAACCTTGGGTAATAATCATATCTATGATTATTTGGATGAAGGACTCAATTCAACCATCGATGCATTAAATAATAGCCCCATTGCTTTTTCTGGTGCCGGGCTTAATCAGCAACAAGCGTTAAGCGCACATCGCGTGGATTTAAATGATACGCCATTCTCCATGTTAGGTTTTGTTGGCTGGGAAGGTGGTTTTTCGCCAAACCAAACCGCGAGTCCAAGTAAAGGTGGCGCCGCCTTTGGCTCTATGGATAACATTACAAACACGGTGAAACGTGAGTCCGCTTTAAAGCGCGTTAGCATTGTGCAATATCACGGCAGCCAAGAATATGCTAGTGAACCAACCCTAATGACCGAGCAGCGTCTCAAATCGGCGATTGATGTCGGAGCCGATTTGGCCATCGCACATCATCCTCATGTCACTCAGGGTTTTGAACTATATAAAGGCAAGCTGATTGCTTATTCTATGGGAAACTTTATTTTTGATCAGTATTTTTACGCCACCCCCTATTCCTTTATTTTGAATGTCTGGATGGACGGTGAAAAGTTCCATCGTGCTGAAATAACGCCTATCTATCTAAAGGGATATAAACCAACCCCTGCCACCGGATTACAACGTAGTAATGTGTTGAGACGCTTAACTACCTTGTCTAAAAAACGCGGCGTTCGCATAGATATGTCTGGTGGTCACGGCGTTATTTTAGCCGATCAAACACGCAATAATATACCCAAGTCAATCACTGTTAAATTGAGCGCTGAAAAACTGGCTCGGTCAGTGTTTTCAATACCAAGCGCAATATCGAACAAGACACTTGAGAGCATTACTGGGCCGGATAAATCCTTGGCGTATCGCCTTGGTACCAATTTAGTCAATGGCTCGGCGTTTGAAAGTTTCGATTTTTTTTCAAGCAATGAACGGGGCTGGAATATTGACCAGAATAATTTTTCACTATCACGGGATAAAGCAGTCAGCGGTAATAAATCGATGAAGTCACTATTGCCAGCCCTAGGACGTGATCTGCTGGCGATGACAAACTTTAGACGCGTTTATCGCGGTGGCAATCCAATGACCGTGCAGTTTAATGTGAATGCAGCATCGGCTACTAAAATACGCGTTTATTGGCAAGGGCGTAAAAAACGCGACAGCCTTAATAAAGCGCTTACTCAAGGTGAAAAACACCTTATTGCTGAATATGAGTTGTCTGGAAATGACAGCTGGCATCAATTAAACGCCCAATTTAATACACCAAGAGTGGGTTACCGTAGTATTCGCGTATTAATTGAATTTGAAAATGTCGTGTCATCAATTAATCCGGTATATGTCGATGATGTTGCATTAATTCAATGGAACAGCGCGTTTAGCCTCATTGATGTTAAACCTTCAAATAACGAATTGGTGAGTCAGTCATCATTTATTGAATTTAGCCGCCCATTAAAGAGCAACGATAACGTTAGTTTAACCTTTAAATAGGCGCTGCCATTAGTACATTTAAATAGCACATAAAAAAACCGCCTCATGGAATGGGCGGTTTTTTTAGTTCAACAGAATCTAGTTAAGTTCATTAAGTTCGTTATTGCCATCATTACTAATGCCACCCCATAATAGACTTGGCATATGGCTCATTTGTCCGTTGTAAAAGGTAAAGGGTAATTTACGATCCTTGGCTAATAGGATAGGGCCATCTAGATCAACAAATTGAGCGTGTTGCGCAATGATAAAGGCAGGAGCCATCGCCAGTGATGTGCCTACCATGCAACCGGTCATGATAATGAAGCCTGCCGCTTTGGCATTTGCTAGCAAGAGTAGTGCGTCAGTTAAACCACCTGTTTTATCAAGCTTAATATTGATTGCTTGATACTTTCCTTTTAGTGGCATTAAATCATCGCTGGTATGACAAGACTCGTCGGCACATAAGGGAATTGAAGGAATAAATCCTAACAGCGCGTCATCATTATTAGCGGCTAGTGGTTGCTCTATAAGCGCCACATTGAGTGGCTTTAATTGTGGTAACCACTTAACTAATTGTTCAAAACTCCATGCTTCGTTGGCATCAATAATAAAACGAGCATTAGGTGCAGCTTGGTGAATAGCGCTCATACGTTCAATCACCAACTGAGCATCGAGTTTCACTTTAATCAGCGGACTAGCATTTATCAACTGAGCCTCTTTCGCCATATTCTCAACCGAATCAATGCTTAGTGTCTGTGCCGTAATTAGCGTTTTTTCAGGTGCTTGATTTGTCAATTCTACAATTGATTGGTGCTGTCGTTTAGCCGTTAAATCCCACAAGGCACAATCAAGGGCGTTTCGAGCAGCGCCAGCGGGCAATAATGACAACAAAGCCTTATTGGTTATCTTATTGGTTAATTGGGGGGTAATGTCGTTAATTTGCTGAGTGACAGATTCAATCGTTTCGCCATATCTAGCGTAAGGAACCGACTCTGCCCACCCTTGATGCTGACCATCACTTAGGATAACAACAATCACATCGGCTTGCGTTTTTGCGCCGCGCGATATTCTAAATTCTTTGGCGAGCGGCCATTGTTGATTAATTACCTTACAATCTAATTGACTCATAAAATGTTCTCTAAAATTGGCTCAACGCCATGACGAACAGGGTCAACACATGGGTAGCCAAGCTCTTGTGATATTTGACGGCAAATATCAAGTGCTTGTTGTTCATCAACACTAGACGTATTAACCGCAATACCCGCAATGATTGCATTGGGGTTAGTCACGTGAGCTGCTGCCAAATTAAGGGCAATTGTTTGCTCAATACTAGGCAGTGGTTTGTTTTTAATGCCACGCATTGAAGTACGATTTAATGCATGACAAATCAAAATGGCATCGGGCTGAGCGCCGTGAAGTAATCCCATGCTCACGCCAGCAAATGCCGGATGAGATAACGAACCTTGTCCTTCAACTATATCCCAATGTTCACTGTCATTAGCAGGGGATATAGATACACTTGCGCCAGCAATAAAATCTGCTACAACGCAATCAATCGCCACGCCATCACCAGCAATTAAAATACCGCATTGACCGCTTGCTCTAAAATCAACGTCGATACCTCGTGCTTTCATGCCCCTTTCTAGGCACAACGAGCTATACATTTTACCTACCGAGCAATCGGTGCCCACGGTAATAAGGCGCTTGCCGGAACGCTTTTGGCCATTACCGGTGCAAAACGTCTGTGTGGGGTGGCGTATATCAATCAAATCTAGGCCACGCTGCTTGGCCAGTGCCTTAATCGCCGGTATGTCTGTGAGCTTTTGATGCAAGCCACTAACCACATGCATATCATTTTCTAAGGCTTCAAGAATATGGGGGATCCAGGATGCGTCGATAGTGCCGCCGGAATTTGCAAAACTGAGGACAAAGGTTTTAGCGCCAGCGGCTTTAGCGGTGGCAATATCCATGCTTGGTTGCCCCGTTGTTACTTGGCAGCCATCAAGCTTGTACTCACCAATACATAGCTCTGGTCGCCAATCGGCAACGCCTTTGGCCATTTTGATAGAAAGTTCATCGCTGGCATCGCCCAGGAATAATAAATAAGGTGCTTGTATTTTCATTGAAAGATCCTAGCTTAGTTATTTTTATCGCCATTGCTGGGTGCGAAATGCGAAAAGTCTGAGAAGCAATGGTGCATGTATTAAGCTAAAGCCAATTGGATATGAAAGAAAATATCCCTTTTGATGGTAGCCATAACCGCGGGTTATGGCCTGATTGACATTCTAATTTAATTTGCCAATTCATTGATTAATTTGAGAAAATCATTAGCTACATGAGATAGTGATTTGTTGTCGAGGTGAAGTGACTTCAAATTAAATTTTAAAGCAGGCGTTATAGAGGCTATCGCCACCTTGTTATTGAGATTTCCTCGCGCCGTGAACTCGTCAATAATACACACGCCCATGTCTTGAGCCGCTAGTCTGGCGGCAATAAAATAGGTTTGAACTTTGATATCAGCGTTGACTTCAATATCTCCTTCCGTTAATCGATTCCAAATGAGATCGCCCAACGGGCCACTGTCCCAAATGCCAATTACCTGATGGCCCGAAATTTCGTCTAACGTCATCGTCGTCGGAAGGTTGGGGTAAAAAGACGTTGGATACATCATCACTAATTGAGATTCACAAACAACATGTTGGATAACGCCGGATAATGGTGGTGGTGAAAACATCAGTGCAAAGTCAATTTTATGTTCTAATAATGCTTGGTGGACTTCATCATTGTGCATGGTTTGTAGGTTGATATTGACTTGCGGGTTGGCTTTTTTATATTGCGCTACCGCGAAAGGGATTAGATCAAAACCCAGTGCGGGCGTAAGGCCAATGTTAATGTTACCTGTTTTAATTTTTTTGAGGTTAATGGCTGAGTTACGCACTGAGCGTATTTGTTTGTACACTTTATCTACTTCACTAAACAGCATTTGGGCTTCAGCCGTTGGTATTAACCTTCCTTTAATGCGTTGAAATAACGCAAAACCCAATTGCATTTCGGCATGAGCCAATACTTTGCTGACCGATGGTTGAGACACGTGTAAAAAATTAGCGGCGTTAGTGATTGAGCCAGTAACGTAAATAGCATGAAATACTTCAATGTGACGTAAACGCATGGTTACCTCCCTAAGTTGTTAAAAAGTAAGCGCTTAGTGTCCAAAGAACGGCGGCGATACCGGCAGCAAGTGTCGCTGGAATTAATTGTGTTTTAACATGATCCGTCAAATCACAACCTGTGGTCATTGAGCTTAAGATCGTAGTATCTGAAATTGGTGAACATTGATCACCGTAAACACTACCATTGAGCACCGCCGCAAAACAAATCATCATATAAATTTCAGGGTTCGCCAGTTCAAAAGATTGTGATAACGCCCAAGCTAGCGGCATTGCTAAAGGAAATGTGATGGCATAAGTCCCCCAACTGCTACCCGTTGAAAAGGCAATAA
>JABSRV010000165.1 GCA_013214905.1 Psychrobium sp.
TTTCTCGTGATATTGAATGGTGCACTAATTAAACGCCATATTGCACAGACAGCGCCAATTTCTCAATGCCATGAGAGGGAGTCCAGCGTTTAAACTCTACAAAACCATGTTTATTATACAGTTTGATGGCAGGCTGGTTAACAACAGCTGTCTCTACCGTGGCTTTGTAAAGCTCAACTAACGCCAAAACATAACGGATCAATTTGTCTGCAATTCCTTTTCTAAAAAACGCAGGGTCTACGGTTAAACTGTTAATGTGTAGTTGTTTATCTTCGATAACAATTTCAATAATAGCCGCAAGATGATCGTTGTCACTAAAGCCATAAAACTCAGACTTTGATCGCGCAATGTCTTGTGCACTTCGTTGCAGGGGAGGGAAGTTGGTCACGCCAATTAATTGTGCTTCAATTTTGTATGAGCATTGAAAAATAGTATAGATTTGTTTTGCTACGTCTAGGTTCGAGTTCTCAAGTTTTGTAATCATGTGACCAATTGCCTTAGTGTTTATCTCGGGTTTATTTAACGATTTTAATAAATAGAAATCGCTCTCTGTTGTAATGACGTTAAAGTTGTTTTTAAGGTAGAAGGCTTTGGCCCGACTATTACGTTTGAAAATCCTTAGCTCAATCGAATCACAATTAAATGTTTGAAATAGGGTTTGCAATACGTTAGCGCCACAGTTCATCGATCTGTACTTTTCATCAATGATAAACATCATGATGTAGGCATTATTCGCACTGAGAGTAATTTGCACATAGCCAACATTACAATCGTCGAGAACAATCATTAAGTTCGTGCAATCAGAAAAACGAGTGTCGAAATCATTAAGTTGCCAATTCTCGTCCCAGCCCCATATGCCACTAATATGTTCTTTCATCGCACGGCAATAAAGATCGTAAAAACAGCCTTTATCTTTATTAGACGCGCTGTGCAGTGAGATATTCATCGTGTTGATTTAACGAGATTGTTTGTTGTTATTGACAGGTAAATAACCCAATAATTAACAACTATATCAATGCTAGCGCATGATTACCATCAGCTAAAAAATGCATTAAGCGAACAGTCTAATAAAGGCAATATTTATCAGGTAGACATTTCGACATGGGGATGAGTCAGTATGTTTTTTAAGGCTGAACATATTTTAACTAATATGATTAGCGAAAATATCGAGGTTAAACAAAAAGGCCTGACACCGATAGAGCATCAGTATCAGACCTTGTTAGCCGCTTAAAAGGTGAAGTTTTAACGGCTTACTTCATTGTCTGGCTTCTTGAATTAGTGATGATGCCAGATAAAGAACGGTACTTGTTACTTTTTACAATAAATACGGGCTTCTCTAGGTGTGTAAATACCGAATGTCGCCACATTTGCCAGACCATTCAAGAAAGTTTCTTGAACCTCTACTTTTGCTACTTTTTCGATACCACCGCAAACCTCAGCAGCATTTATTTCTTTTTCCTGAGCCAGACCATTGACAAAAAAGTGCTGGGTTGATTTGTCGTTAAGCTCGCCATGACTGTCAGACATCACAAATGTTTGTTGAGCACATCCACTCATAACCAAAGAAAAAATAACCAACAAAAACATATTCTTCATACTAATAAACCTTATTTAATTAAATGTAATACGCTCATTATAATCAAAATTGGTTGCGTCATATGTAAGCGAATGTAAGCAGTCTGGCAAGCGACTCTGTAGCTTATTGATATATGAATAGGGGTAAAACTAGTCTTTACTTGTCTTGAGTAGTGGCGCCAGTGATTGTAAGTTCCCGTCAATTTCATGCGGAATTTCTAAGCCTAAAATATGCGCCAGCAGCGGCATTATATGGATGTTTTCAAGGGTTGGTAGCTTAACGCTTTTCTTAAATGCAGGACCATTAGCATAAAATATTCCATCCATGTCGGTGGTATTAAATTGACTCCAGCCGTGATCGCCAACGGGGCGATGACCAATCATGCCGATTGCCCAGTCTTTGTCGGCTAAACAGGCAATGTCACCGATGCGACGAGATTGTGATGCATTGAAGCGCGGCGGAATATCTTGGTAGCGATAGCACTTAAAGTGTTGCGCGGTCGCGTTAAGTTTTTCGACAGTTTGCACTAAGGTGTTGCTCGCGCTCTTGGTGTCGTAAATATGCACGATGGGTCCAGAGCCTTTAACGTAATATTGCTCGGTTAGCCACGTGGGCAGTTTTTCAAAATCGCTTGGTTTGCGTTGAGCCATGCCATGATCGGAGACCAACACGATATTAACATCGATGGGTAATTGCTTTAATTTTTGCACCAGTGTCTTTATCGAATTGTCTACCTTGTTGATTGCTGCGATAAGTTGTGGTGAATCTTGGCCAAAGTCGTGTCCGGCGGCGTCAACATCATGAAAATACATGGTAGTAAGGTGCGGTCGTTGTGCTGCGGGTAATTGATACCAATCGATGACTGTGTCGATACGCTCTTGATGGGGTTTGTTGTGATCATAGGTCATAAACATCGCTGGCGTCGTGCCCGCAATCGGTGCCTCTGAACCTGGCCAGAAATAACTTGCCGCCTGCATGCCTTGCTCTTGCGCCAACACCCACAACGGTTTAACTAAGTAGAAATCAGGATTTAAGACCGCCTCTGATTTTCGTAGTGAATAAGACTTTTTGAGATCGGGCGCATAGAAGCTATTGGCCAGAATGCCATGGCGCTGTGGATAGGAGCCGGTGACTATCGTTAGGTGATTGGGAAATGTTTTTGTTGGAAACGCAGGGCGTAGCGATTCTAGTCGAGCACTGTGTTTAACCCATTGATTCAAAAATTTAGGTTTATATTTCTCGATGTAATCCCAACGAAAACCGTCGATGGAAACCAATAGAACGTAGGGTGCCTGCATTGCTTTGGCACTGTTTTTTGTTGGTTGATTACTCAAAGGACTCTTGCTGGCACATGCGCTTAGGCCGAGTATGGAAAAAGCTATCGCGAATAAAATTTTCATTGTTTGGCCTAGATTCAAAATGGAAATTGAGTATATAGTGTGGGCTTGGAGCTGCATAGCTCAACTAACATTTTAAAACTGATTTAATCATTGCAACTTAATTATCCAGGTCACAATACTAGGAATATGGGACAGGGTTATTTTAAGTGGCCCGAAGCTATAAGTTTTAGTCTGTCCCGTATTTTGTCTTTATCTTTTCTTCATAAATAATTTATCGACTTAGCCAAAGTTAATAACTTGAAAATGAGGATTGTCAACGCTAGCTTCCATTGTTGAAATATCATTCAGAGGTACCAAGGTTTCAACACTTTCAACTTTGATTTTCAAGCACTCTTCATGACTTTTATTTCGTTGAGTGTCAATAGCTATACCTTCAAGCATAGAACCTGACTTAAATATTAATTTAACCGGATAGTTAAACATGCATGCTATTTCTATATAATCATGAAGATCACAGTTCATCATAATGCTCACCTTCTACGTTTAATTATGCCTATGGTAGAACTAATTTTCTGTTGTAAAATAGATATATATTGGGAACTTAATTATTACGTAAGGCTGTAGAATTAACCATTATCAGCCTAAAACTATTCATATAGGCTGACAATAATAGAGATTGTAATAATTATCAATCATTAACTCTTTGATCGGGGAATATGACTGGCGTTATTTTAGGTGGCCCGAAGTTATAAGTTTTAGCCTGTCTCGTATTTAAAATTCTTGATGTTGATCTTACAGTATGTGCTGCCCAAAGGTATTCAGTGGGCGGGTGATTATGGTTTTTTACGCGAAAATTCCAAGGCTACGTTATTTAAAATCATGATTATATTGTGCTATTTTCTGAATTGGTTAGCGCAAAAAAAATATAGAAGCGTATAGCAATACGTCCGTGTTACCAACAGAACATGTTGTGCGTGAAAATCACGTTACGGATTTAGGGCTCAAGCGGTAAAGATAATAGCGATATGAGGACACAGTAATTTATGGCAACAGTTAGTTAACTCATTGATATAAATTTTATAGACCAACCACACTCGGCCTGAATTTATCCGCAGGTTGCGTGGCCATCAAAACAAAATCCACAATTTACTATATAAAATGGACTTCCGGGCTTGTCCAACACCCGAAATAGGTGTCGGCTGCGCGACACCTATTCTTATTTAACTAAATTATGAGATTTATACACTGAAAAGGTAAGTAATTCACCTTTCACCAATAGTTCTATTTCCCCTCTGGTAGAGCCTTTTTCAGTCCAGGTAATATCTTCGTAATTAAATTTCACAGAGGCAGTATCATAAGGTTCACTATCTGCATGTAAATTAGTAAATGGTAAAGCCTAATGGATCAGAAACCCTGTCTACGTAGATTAAATCAGTATTTGTTAAGTCAATACGAATATCTGCATGTATTGATTTAGCTCCAATTGAAGATATCTATGATGAGGCAACACACCCATTGAGCAATATTGTAGATAAAATGAGTGAAAATAGTTTCATGTATACTCCATGTACGCATAACGAGGCTGTAGAATTAATCATTGACGATAAACAGCCTTTAATATTTGATTGATTTACGCATAAAAACACGTCTCAGTGTGAAATCTAACGCTGTTTTAGCGTAAATGTTACTCTTTCAATAAGAGAATAACATGCTGTTATTAAACGCTAACTACTAGTTAATGGCAAGGGGTTTTCCGCTAGGACGGGTCCGGAGGCAGCCGCTAGCAAATTTGCGAGCTGATGCACAAGAACATCATATGATGCGTAGGCTGGAGGTTAGTTGGCACAAGACGACAAAGCCAAGTGATCTAATGGCAACGGTAAATTATGCAGTTGCGCAAATAAAGTTCATGTTCTTATCCGGGGAGAGCTGCTTAACAAGCGACCGGTAACTAACCAGTAAGGCTCTGGTCTACAAGTGCCTTAGCTTTTGGATGTCATCGATCCAAAAGAGCGAACGAGATGGAAACCGATAGCGCATGTAGGGCAACTTGGCATGTGATTAAGCAGAAGTCAGCATAGTAGCCAAAATCGTAATGGTTGGGACATGGTGAAGGCCTAAACATTTAGACAGAAGGAGGAGCCATGCCACACTTTCCAATATCAACTACGCCGTCTGGCGATTATTATCGGCAGCGTGATGACGTGCAGCCAGTCTTCACCTAAGATCTTTTAGTCACCATATTACAATTGGTTACGGATCATTGTTCACTAGATAATAGAAACGAGGAAACTTTCACGATAATAAGGAAAGTAATGCAAAAATGATAATAATAATGCTTAACCATTATTATTAATATATTTATCACATGAGTAAATATATCTCAAAAATTCACAATCGAGTGAAACCCACATTGGAATGTTATCACTCACTTTTGCGCGTTAGTGAGATAGAAATTTAAAGCCCAGTGCCCCAAGTAGGCCGTGAGATGGCGTTAGCTAAAATATTAACTAACGTGTGCTCTGCACACAATCCAGTCCTTAGACTGTAATGATTTGATCAGATTTTAACATTGGAAATGTAAGTTGGAGTCTGAGAAAATACTCCTACATAAGAACAAAAAAGGCGTATATTCAGTACGCCTTTTTTGTCAAAATAAATCTGGTACGCCTTAGCTGTCCAAAACGCCATAACTAGGTAATATCAGTCCAATCTAATATCGGTGCAATGGGGGGGAGGGGATTACCAAGGTACAATCATCCATTGTTGATTTCTCTCTCCGTGGAAACTCCACAAGTTAACCTCAGCGGCTCTGTTCTGAACGAAATAAGCATTCTTCTGGTTTAGAGCTTGTATGGTTTGGTCTGCTTCATTCATAATCCACTGTTGATTTTCCCTGTCATCACACTGTGCTAATCTAAGCTTTCCGCCTCTCTTGTGTGATGAAGCCGCTAAGCAATACTCTGGGCTACTGCCACTATGCAGTCGACCTTGTTTATCCCAGCTCCATTTTTGTTCCGAAGCGCTATTGCAGTCAAGAGCCATGGCTTGGGCACCTATCGTGGCTGAGTCAGTAATAAACCCCAGACATTTATTATTGATAAGAGATTTAATGTGTACATCACGATAATTTAGCTGACTGGCATCCGGATTATATTCAGTATCAACATTATCACCAATACCATCTGCATCAACATCAGCATGCTCGGTAGCATCATCGGGGAAGGCATCATCAAAATCTAAGTAACCATCACCATCGGTATCAATTATTGTAATGGCGGCTTTGTCTAAACCTTCACAGTACCCGCCATCCTTGACCTGATAAAATTTCTTCGTGACAGCGGAAAAACCAAGATTTGCTACTTGGGTAGCAGCGGTATCACTGAAGCTTAAGCCCCACATCGCGAGAAACTCTCGATAATCTAGTTCAGTAGCGGCAGAAATGGCAATCACTAACCAATCATTTTTATCTAATGCTTTGGCCGCTGCACGGGAATATTGACCAAAGCCTAGGCTGTCTCGCTTGTTCAACCATAGTATTTCGGAATGAACTGCACGTTTAAATTCACGCAATAAAATATGCAGGCGAGCTAACAGGTGCCATCCATCAATTAAGCTACCTTCAGCTTGAGCCGCCATCATCATCTGGATAGTCATCGCAACGCTCTGATCCCAACTATTTAGACTCTGAGCCCGCATATAGGCTTCGGGATCGGTCTCTTTAATACTGGCTTTAAGCGTTTCAAATAAACTATCAAAAGGTAGGCTTTTACATTCAACTATACCTGTTTCTTTAGCGTATTGTGTTTGAGAGTAATAAACATAAGTGTTAGTGGTGCTGTGGGTTTCCCACCCAGAAAAACGCAACTCCCTTTTTTCTAGACCATGGCCAAACTCATGGATATCGCCATGGCCAACCGGATTAAAACTCCAGCCTGCATCGTAGGGATTACCAGAACACCCCCAGCCACAGGTGGCTTGATCCGCATTCATGTGTTTGACGATATCAAGGTTCTCAATTGCCCAACCCTTATCTCGGGAAAAATCATGGATCTCAGCCACAACATTAATACCCGGTCCCTGATAGCCAGCTAACACATGTGGGTAGTTATGGATGTACTGTTCGGTTATTGCCGCCAAGTCCTCGACATTGCTCACATTATCTCGCGCCAAAGTAGTGCGCATTTTTTCCAATTGTGAATGAATTTCAAAGTTAGGGGTAACAACTTCCGCCCAATCATAGTTACCAGCTAACATCGCCGCAGAGAAACCAGCATTATCCGCAGCAGAGGACCAGTGTGGGTGCAAACCGATATGCGTAAAATCCAGTTCGACCTGTAAATCGTTGGCTGAAAACATCAGTTGTACCGGACCACCATAAGGAGAGGTAAGACTAATGGTTTCGCCGGGGGCAATAGGGATAGCGACAGATTGCAAAAACTTAGGTCGGTTGTATTTATTAGCTTCAAACTCTTTGGTTGAGCTAGAACGCAGGGTATTGATAAATATTGCCACTGTTAGATCACTGCTATCATTACGGGTAACGCTAAACGTTTGTCCTGGTAAAGCATAAACACCAGCAGATCTAAATATCTCCTTGCTGGTATAACTTAGACGCTTGTTAACTGGGGTGACATGGGTGAAATCACTACGGCTAAAGTTACCTAGATCTGCCTGAGTCTGAGTCTTGGTGCGAGAGTTATATACCGTATGGTCAGCAA
>JABSRV010000166.1 GCA_013214905.1 Psychrobium sp.
TGAGTAAAAGGCTGCATGAGATCCCCGATAAAAACACCACGGGGATGACAGCTCGGGGCGACCACACACCGTCATCCTGCAAGTCTTTTATGCAGGACCTCATGCCGCGCGTTACCAACTGGCTTAGTCAAAGGCTGCATGAGATCCCCGATAAAAAGACTAAGAGTCCGTCATCCTGCAAGTCTTTTATGCAGGACCTCATGCCGCGCGTTACCAACTGGCTTAGTAAAAGGCTGTATGAGATCCCCGATAAAGAGACCACGGGGATGACGGTGTTTTGTCGACCATTGGGGGGACGGTTCGGTGAGAGCTCAGGGGACGTGTGCGGTGCGGCCACTGGGATGACGCTTTGCGCTATAACTGTTTAAAAGGCAGGGCTAGGGCGCATTGTTGTTGATAATGATGCATATTCAAGCGCTCTTGGGCGCAAAAATCTTTGATAGGCCCTTTAAACGCTTGATGAGAAATCCAGTGATATGAGTGCGTTAGTATTGGCTCAAAGCCGCGTTGAATCTTATGCTCGCCTTGTGTGCCAGGGTTGAATCGTGCAATGTTATTTGCAATGCAATAGTCGATACCTTGGTAGTAACATAATTCAAAATGCAGATTTTTTATCGGCTCAATACAACCCCAATAACGACCATACAGTTGATCGCTGTCCACAAAGAATAATGCGCAGGCAATAGGTTTGTCCAAGCGACTAGCAATCATTAACAATACATTACTTGGCATTGAGGCAAATATTTCTTTAAAAAAAGACTTTGCAAGGTGCGGTGTATGACCACGTTTAAAATAGGTAAGCTGATACGTTTGGTAGAAAAAATCTAATTGCTGTTCATCGATCTGTTGCCCACTCAAATGCTCAATGGTGATACCTTGTTGAGTAATAGAGTCTCGTTCTTTTCGGGTGTTTTTACGCTTTCGTGAGTTGAACGTCGATAAAAAGTGGTCGAAATTACGGTAACTTCGGTTAAACCAGTGGAATTGCACCGTATGTCGATGATATACATCAGGTGGTAAGTCTGATGCTTCCTGACAAAATAACATATGCCAACTGTGCAGTTTATTCGCCTGACAATGCTCTGTTAAATATTGAAATACTTCATGTTGTTGCATGTCATTTGATAGGTGTTTTTCGCTACTCACGGGTGTGAAAGGTATTGCACAGACTAATTTGGGATAATAAGGTACATCATGCTCTTCATAGGCACGCGCCCAGTCCCAATCAAACACAAATTCACCCCATGAATGTTGTTTGATATAAGCAGGAATGATGGCGTTAATGCGTTGCTCGTCGCTAATCAATAAATGTTGTGGTTGCCATCCTTGTTGCGTACTAACGCTCTGGCTATTCTCTAACGCGTTTAAAAATAAAGGGTTTAGAAATAGTGATGATGATTTATTTAATCGCTGCCAATCATCACTGCTAATTAGGGCAACACTATTTACAGCCTTGAAATTCAAATTGTTCTCACTGTCGACTAAAATTGATAATTTAACTTCAACATATATCGTGAACCAATAGCACTGCTGGCACTCAGAGACTGATCCTCAAATCTCATTTCTACAAATGCACTGTTGGTTAGGTTTTCACCTACTACTGACAGTTTTAATGCATCGCTAATTTTCCAATGTAAGCTCAAATCAAACTTTAGATAAGATGGTGTATTATAGACCGCATGTTCGGTAACATGTTTGGCGGTTAACTGCATGTTAAAGGCATTATTAAAAGTATATTGAAGTCGTGTATATAGTTGATAGTTGTCATAAGTATCGCCGCCTAGTGCAATTTGACAACTTGCGAAAGAATAATCACATTTATTAATAGACGCAAATTTAAAATCAACATAACTAAGCCCGAACAACAGGTTTAAATTGTCACTTTGTTGCCAAGTGGTCGTTAAATCAAACCCCGTGGCGCTACCTGCATTCTCATTGTGCAGTACGACATTTATTTCACCGCTAAGGAACGTTTCAAGCGCGTCAATTGAACCGACAAAAAGGTTTTTATATTGCACCCTGAAAATAGTAGCATCGAACTTTAGGCTGTTCCTATAGTAACGATAACCCACCTCGATAGATTGTTGCTCGTCAATAATATCAGCACTATTGAGGGTGATTTTCAGTGGAACGTTAACGATGAATGATGGAATGTATAGAGAGGATATATGATGATTATCATCGTTTGCGGTAACACGTGAACCATTGCTCCAGGCCAGCCAAGCTGAAGATTGTTCGGTTATATTATAAATTGCTCTAACGTTTGGTGATGTTACCCAACCATGCTGTTTATAATAATCGGAACGTGCGCCTAAAATAAATTTTAACCGCTGCTGCAACAAAGTGTATTCGTCTTGCAGAAATACGCCGTAGCTCGTTGAGGTTATTTTGTCACATTTCATCAATACATTACGCTCAAAACTCGCACGTTTAGAACGACTGAAGTCGAACCCCCATGAGACGAAATGGTCGTTAACATGTAAATTAGCCGCACTATTAAAGGCAAACGAGGTATGGTTTTCTTTGAACCCTACCGATGGTCTATCCATCTTCACATAATAAGCTTGTAGGTAATATTTAAGTTGCGTAGAAAGTTGATGGTCGACTCTGACATTGGCTGATGACACTTTAAATTCGAACGATTCGGGCACTAAAATTTGTAGCTGGTCGATCGGGTTGATGTGGCGGCCTATCTGATTTATATCGGCTTTGTCGTATTGATAATGTGCCTTAACCATAAGTTCATCACTTAACGCATAATCGAATTGTGCGCCAATGCTAAGTTGATCTTTATCGTCAAACGGTTGCACTATGACCCCATATAGAGGCCTGCTATGTGATACGCCGCTTTTAATATCTTTTAAAAAGACTCGATAACTTAGTTGCTCATTAAAGTAGCCGCCATAACGAATGGTCGTATCACGAAACTTTCCATTGCCAAGTGCTTGAGTAACAAAAGCCCCTTGGGTATCGGCGGAATGCTTGGTGATGATATTAACCAAGCCATTGGTTGAGTTATTGCCCCACAAGCTACCACTTGAGCCGCGGATTAATTCAATACGTTCTATGTCTTCAATCGGGTAACTAATAATTTCCCAATGGACCCCATTAAAAGCGGGTTCACTTAAGCTGCGCCCGTCAAGCATCACCATCACATTACTATTGTATTTACCCGTTGCACTGCGTAATGAGATAACCCATTGATTATTGTCAATGCGCCTAACATCTAAGCCGGGTAACAATTTCATTAAGTCTGGCACGGTGCTGTAGCCAGACAATACGATGTCTTTACTTTCTAATACAAAAATTGCCGCAGGAGTTGCGTTAACCGGTTGCGCACGTTTCATCGCCGACGTCACTTCGACTTGCATTGACATAAGCGCGTTTAGCTCGTCCTCTGCAAATGTTGAATGGGCATATGAAAACCCACTGAGCAAGCAACAAAAACTGCTGAGTAATATCTTATGCATTGGCATCCTAATATGTCATTGATGAATACAAAATTGATTTCGGCCTAGGCGTTTAGCTTTATACATCGCTTCATCTGCTTTAGCTTTTAATACGTCATAGTCATAACCGTGGGTGGGGTAAACCGCAACCCCTACACTCATGGTAACAACAAGTGGTTTGTTCAAAATATCAAATGGCACTTGAAAAACATCGACAATACGTCGTGATATTTCAGATATATCGTCATTCTCTTCTAAAATAAACAACATAGTAAATTCATCACCACCAATACGCGCAACGGTGTCCATTACTCGACATTGTTTCTCTAAGCGTCGCGCCACTTGACACAACAATGCATCTCCGGCGGCATGTCCCCACGTATCATTGACTTCTTTAAACTTGTCCAAATCGACAAACATTAACGCGACTTGGGTATTTTCACGTGCCGCGTGCGCTATTGACTGCTTGAGGCGGTCTTCAAACAACGATCGATTTGGTAATTTGGTTAAGCTGTCGTAGTACGCTTGATCTGCTAATTTTTTATTCAGTTCTTCAAGTTCATTAGTACGAATTCTAACGAGTGCTTCAAGCTCTTGCTCTCTATGGTCTATCTTTTTTAGCATGCCATTAAAAACGGTTAATAGTTGCCCTATCTCTCCGCCTATTTCATTTTTTGCTCGCAAACTATAGTCGCCAGAAAGAGCGACTTTTTTAGCAACATTGGCTAAATCAATGATAGGAGTGGCAAAACGACGTTGCACCCAAATTGATAACAGCACCGAAAAAACAAATGATGTACAAAATACCGCAAATACAACCATAAAATACACTTGAATGGCTTGTACGTAGGCCACATCATTAGCGACCACTATTAATGTGCCGATTATTTTATCATCAACGTATAACAGGGTTTTTACTTCAAATAAGTCGTCATTGATTGGCATTTGAGATTGATATATTGTGTGGTTGCCATATTCAGCAATTAGCTCATTGGCCTTATTACTCACTCGGGCATATTCTATGATCGGCTGTGCACTAAGCGCTGCCAACAGCTCTTGTGCCGCCAAGTTGTCATCAAATACTACCGCCGCTTTCATATTTTCAGCGATGATATTACTAATCATAGTAATTTCACGTTTCATGCTGTCTTGCGTAGATCTGAATTCATTAAGGCTTAGTCCTGAAATCGCAATCATAATAGAAAACATGCTGACGAGTACAATGAGACTCACTATTTTTTGACCAATAGTTAAACGAGTGAGCATTTTATTAATCATGGCTGCTCCTGTGTGCTGTTAACCAGCCGAGCTAGGCGCAACACCTTAGAACTTAAGGTAATATTCGAACTTTTAAGACGTTCATTATTCACTTCAAAGCGTAATTTATTGTCCGCTAAGAAGAAATTTATATGACCAATGTTACGAGCGAAACCTTGCTTCTCGCCAATAATTAACGTGTTAATAAGTTTGTTTTTTAGCAAATGCTCTTGCCACAACTCAGTGTTGTCTCTATCTATAAATAACACCTGACAAAATTCTTCCTCGTGCGGTTTAACGATAATGAATTTCGATGATAAGTTGTGCCAGCGTTTTTTGTCCAAACCTAATTCAACAATGGTATTAACTCGCTCATTAGTGGTGCAAAAATTAAAGTGTTGCGCAGGGATATTTTTCCAACGAGAAAATTGGATAAAATAAGAAATGAGTTTAGATTTTATTTGGTATTCGCGATCACGAGAGGATGCGCCATAACTATTTGAGGCAATACAACACAATATACAGAACAAGAAGAAAAGCTGCATCGGATTATTTGTAATGAATATCATTCTAAAAAAAGCCAATTTTTACCCTAATGCCTTATATAAATAGATGTCCGTATCATTGAATGTAAAGGTAGCAGATAACTGCTATTTTTACACTGCATAATCTATTATATCGGCTCTGTTGTAGATAATTGTTGTCTATACATAATAATGAGACTAACTCATTGAGGGTATTAGCAATGAAGACAAAATCATTTGTAGGTAACTAGACCCGATAACTAAAGCACTTTCATCAATGACACCAGCGCAAAGAGAGATAGTTCACAAGTCAATTCAATCACTTGATACGGTTATCAGTGCCGATGAACTGATTCAACCCCTTTTCGAATTATCTAGCTTGGTTTAGAGAAAGTAACGCTAAGCTAGAATATAAGCAAATATTGGAAGCGGCTTATGGGTGACAACCGTATTCTGGAATAGAGCCATTTTATCAGTCTGTTGTACTCGTTAAATAGTATGAGAAAGTAAAATTCATTTATCGAAAATAAAATGCCAATCCATTCTGGTTATAAAATATTGCAAGCGATTAACAATTAAGGCGTGAATACTATTATTACAATTTGAACAGATGAATTAATCCGTTTGGTATAAGATGTCGCTAACAGCAATAAATATTGACTAAATAAAATGAGCCCTTCAAACATACACGCTTCACCTATGGCTAACTTACCTCTGTTTATTGGCATTGATGGTGGAGGAAGTAAATGTCGAGCAATAATTACAGACAACAATAACAATGTCCTAGGCAGCGGTGTTAGTGGAGCAGCAAATGCGTTTCAAAACTTAATGTTATGTCAGAAGTCTATTGTTGAAGCCGCCGAAAAGGCGCTAGTAAGTGCTAACATAAATGGATTACGCATCAGCGAGTTAATAGCGGGCATTGGCCTTGCTGGTGTAAACGTGCCAAGCGCATTTATAGCAATGTCGCAGTGGCAGCACCCCTTTGCACAGTTACATTTGACTAACGATTTACATATTGCCTGTCTTGGCGCTCATGGTGGTGAAAACGGCGCTATCATCGTTACCGGAACTGGCTCGTGTGGTTATCGTCGTGTTAATGAACATTCTTTGATGTTGGGTGGATACGGCTTTGCTATTGGCGATCAGGCAAGTGGTGCTTGGTTTGGTCAGCAATTGGTGAAGCACGTACTCTTGTCGTTAGACAAACTTGCTCCGGCAACTAAAATGAGCGTTTTACTATTAAATAAACTTAACTGCCATCATGCATTAGAGATTGTTGAGCGCGTGGCTAATCAATCGTCCAGTTTTTATGGTCAGTTGGCCGCCATTGTATTTGACGCCGCTGCTGACAATGACGCACTAGCGTTAGGCATTATCAAACAAGCTAGCGACTACATTAGCGCTATCGGACAGCGATTATGTCAGGATGAATCATTGGATTTGGCGATGATTGGTGGTTTGGCATTAACCTTAAAACCATATTTATCAGATGATCTGGTGAGCCAACTCGTTCGGCCAAATATGCCGCCAGAAATGGGCGCTATACATTACGCCAAACAACAAATGACGTCCTAAACAACACGCAAGGTGCCAACTTCATGAATATTATTAGTGCCGACAAAATATTTGACGGCTTTGAGATAATCGAACACGCACAACTTGTTATTGAACAAGGCTGTGTCGTGACAATCGAGGCGATAAACGACAATGCCAATGAGCATGTTAACGGCTTGCTTGCGCCGGGCTTTATTGATTTGCAAGTCAATGGTGGTGGCGGTGTTCTATTTAATCAACAACCCACCCTAGCTGGGCTCAAAACCATTTATGACGCGCATCATCAATTTGGCACTTGTGCGATGCTGCCTACCTTAATAAGCGACAACATTAGTGTGATGCGTCAAGCCGCAAACGCGGTTGCATTGGCTATTAAGGAAAGCAGCCGTGGCATTCTCGGCATTCACTTTGAAGGGCCGCATTTAAGTCTCGCTAAAAAAGGAGCGCATAGCGCGCAGTTTATGCGGCCAATATCCGCCGCAGAATGGCAGTTATATTCCCGAACCGATCTTGGACTTATTAAGGTAACGCTTGCACCAGAAAATGTAGCGACCAGCGATATTAAGCGTTTAGTTGCACTTGGCGTGATAGTGTTTTTGGGACATTCAAATGCTGACTATGCCAGCGCGCAAGCTGCATTAGACGCTGGAGCTAGCGGTTTTACCCATCTATTTAATGCGATGTCACCAATGACCTCTCGAGAACCCGGCATGGTAGGCGCCGCTCTGTTTAACGAGGCCGTGGCTTGTGGGATCATTGTTGATGGCCATCATGTGGATTATATTAGTGGCCAAATTGTGTTAAAAAGTAAAACACAAGGCAGCGTGTTTTT
>JABSRV010000167.1 GCA_013214905.1 Psychrobium sp.
ACCCCACCGTCATCCCGCTGGTCTTTTTATGCGGGATCTCATGCAGCCATTTACCAATCGGCTTAATAACGCGCTTCACGGGACACTATTTCTCACGTTCGTCATTTTCATCTAACAACTTTAATATTCTTTTGGTCATGCGCTCCATTAACTCAACATCACCTTTTGATTCAACATTGAGTCGTACCAATGGCTCGGTATTTGAACTTCTCAGATTAAATCGCCATTGTTTATGTTCGATGCTTAAACCATCGAGATAGTTAATATCAACGGAGTTTTCTTTAAACTCTTCTTCTACACGTTTTATGACCAAAGGTGCATTGGCTATTTTGCGGTTAATCTCACCTGATGACGGGAAAGCGGCAATGCGATCATTGACCATTTTAGATAAAGGCATTTTTTTCACACACAGTATTTCCATGATTAATAACCAAGGGATCATGCCTGAATCACAATAGAAAAAGTCTCTAAAATAATGATGTGCGCTCATCTCACCGCCATAGACGGCATCTTCTGATCCCATGCGCTCTTTGATAAATGCATGACCCGTTTTGCACATCACAGCTTCACCACCAGCTCGTTTGACAATATCGATAGTATTAAACATAACGCGGGGATCATGTATTATCTTCGCAGATGGATTCTTTAACAAAAAAGCGTCTGCTAGCAATCCAACAATGTAATAGCCATCAATAAATGCCCCGCTTTCATCAAACAAAAAACAACGGTCAAAATCACCGTCCCATGCAATGCCTAAATCTGCACCGTGCGTGATCACAGCTTGGGAAGTGACACGTCTATTTTCAATTAACATCGGGTTAGGAATGCCGTTGGGGAAACGGCCATCGGCCTGATGATGAATTTTAATAAATTCAACAGCTACATTTAGTTTTAAGAACTGTTGCTCTAATGCATCAATGACATGACCAGCAGCGCCATTGCCTGCGTTAACGACTATTTTTAATGGCGTGATATTACTGGGCGTAATATACCCCAATAAATGTTGTACATAGGGTTCAATAATTGACAACTCACGTAAACAACCTCGCTTGGTTATCTCTAAAAATTCATTGCGCTCGGCTAGTGCTTTAATGTCGAGTAAGCCTGTATCGCTACTGATTGGCCTTGACTGCGCCCGCACCAACTTCATGCCGTTATAATCGATGGGATTATGACTAGCGGTTATTTCAATGCCGCTGCACACCTTTAAATAAGCCGTTGCAAAGTAAATCTCTTCCGTACCTGTCATGCCTAAATCAATAACATCAACCCCAGCGTCGAGCAGACCATTTATTACCGCCTTTTTTAACGATGGCGACGATAAACGCATATCAGCACCAATCACCACACTTGTGGCCTGCAAGTACTGGGCATAAGCCCTAGCAATGCGATAACAAATATCTTCATTTAATTCATCACCTAATTGGCCACGAATATCATATGCAGTGAAGCACCTGAGTAACTTAATCATCACAGTCACCTGTAGATGCCTCTACTCGACCATAGATATCATCAAATCGAACAATGTCATCTTCGCCTAAATAACTACCTGATTGCACTTCAATCAACTCTAGGGGGATTTTACCGGGGTTTTCTAACGCATGAATGGTGCCGACGGGGATATACGTAGACTGATTTTCAGTTAGCAATATTTTCTTATCACCATTGGTTACCAAGGCCGAGCCACTAACAATAATCCAATGTTCAGCGCGATGGTGGTGCATTTGAGTGGAGAGTTTACCGCCTGGTTTAACGGTGATGTGTTTAACTTGATATCGCTCGCCGTTATCAATGGAGTCATATGTGCCCCAAGGGCGGTAAACTTTGCGATGTACGATGGCTTCATCGCGCCCTTTATCATTGAGCTCTTGAACAATGCGTTTCACATCGGCGCTGTCTTGTAGCGTTGAGACAAGTAATGCATCGGGAGTATCAACAATAACTAAATCGCTCACCCCAAGCGTAGCCACCAAACGGTGCTTTGCATGAACATAGGTATTTTTCGTGTCAACAGCGATCACATCACCTTTAAAATGATTGCCATCATCATCTTTCACAGCCAATTCTTGCAACGATTGCCAACTGCCAACATCGCTCCACCCCGCATCAAGAGAAACAACCGCCACCTCATTTCCCCCGCGACTACACGACGGCTCCATCACCGCATAATCAATCGACTCACTAGGACATTTGCTAAATTGGTCACTATCTATGCGCACAAAGTCTAAATCATGTTTCACATTCGCCATTGCTTTTTCGCAAGCCAAATAAATATCGGGTCTAAAGTCTTTAAGTGCTTGTAAATAACGGCTGGCTTTGAATAAAAACATGCCACTATTCCAAAGATAATCACCTGACTCAACATATTGCGTTGCTTTGTCTAATTGAGGTTTCTCTACGAAAGCATCGACATTAAATAAACCATCACCCAATGACTCACCGCGCTTAATATAGCCATATTCTGTATGAGGTTTCGTAGGAACAATCCCAAATGTCACTAATTTTCCTTGTTCAGCGAGCGGCATGGCGGCGCGAACAGCAGATTGAAACGCCTTACTATCTTCGATTAAGTGATCTGCAGCTAGAATTAACAACAAAGGATCATGTCCCTGATCCATTGAGGACATCGCCGCTAATGCAATCGCAGGTGCCGTATTTCGACCAACCGGCTCTAAGATGATGGAACCGAGTCCATCATTGCGGCGAAGCTGCTCAGCGACAACGAATCGATGTTCTTCATTACATATCGTAATCGCGTTGCTAATGGGTAAACCTTCGAGGAGACTGAGTGTAGTTTGCAACATAGTTGCGTCACCACATAGCGAATGGAATTGTTTTGGAAAAAGCTGTCGAGACAAAGGCCACAAGCGAGTGCCTGAACCACCAGCTAAAATGACAGGGATTAACATAATAATTTATCTTATATTAATTATAAGGTTATTAAACTATAACATACATAATTCACAGATTTATCACGACAACTATCCCATCACCGGAGCTGACTAGAATGGATCAAAGATCATCCATTTCTAAATATAAATCTTTCCATTCTTTATTCTTCTGTTCGATTAAATCGATCGTCCACTCTCGCTGCCAAGTGCGCATCGGTTTCTGCCATGCAATGGCTTCTTCAGAGGTTTTAAATAGTTTGTAATAGACAAGACGGTTAACGTTGTAGCTGTGGGTAAAACCTAAAATGAAATTGGTTTTATGTTGGATCATCCGAAGCGGTAAATGATTAGCAACGCCAATGAAAATAACGCCATCTTTTTTCGACGCCAATATATAAACAGCCGGCTGCATAAGATCACCTCCATATTGCAGATAAAAATTATAGACAGGATTTACATTATTGAAAGGTGATTTTTGATTATTTTTACAATAGGCAGATAACGTATTTAAAATTAGCGACATTTATATTTACAGAGTATTGCACTGGTCACCAAAAAAATCATCATCCGCTAGTCGCACCCAACCTCGTCATCCCGCTAGTCTCTTTATGCGGGAACTCATACAACCATTTCCCAATTAACTTAGTAACGTGAGGAAGTAAGCGATTGATATAACACGCATAAAGAACATTAATAAATTTCGGATCGAGTATTATTTATTCATTTTTTCTAACGCGTCTAGACCCTGGTTAGCAAAGACTAGCAGCGGCTCAAAATCTTTTCGCTGAATAACAGATCGAATAATCGTTGGATCTATATTTAAATAATCATGAACAAGTGCATTACGCATACCTATGATACGTCGCCAGTCGACGCCATCTAACTTTTCGCCTAACATCGATAAGCGCTCAAAAGCTCCATATGCATCAGGAGGGGCAATATTGCTCAAGCCATAACTCCATTGTTTAGCAATACCAATACATGCCTCAATTAATATTTGTAACGTTCTCTCAGCAGCCCTGTACTCAAACTGATTGAAAGGTCGTTGTTCAATTATATCTGAGAGTGCCTTGAGTTCACTTTCCAAGACTATTAGATGACCACGCATAGAAAGTGTATAACTTTCACCCATTAGCTAACTCCCTGATTAAATGTTTTATAATGATATAAATAATCTGTTTCCCACATCGACATAATTCGTTGTTGTTCACGCATTTTTCTAGCGTTGTTTTTACATACCAGAACACAAGCGTAGTTAAGCACTGACATACCTAAGCCAATCGGTGCATGGTTAATATCTACAATACTTAATTGACCTTCACCTAAGCCTAAACTTCGTTGCCAATCAAGTGCCAACATTTCTGGCCGCAATCTTCGCTCTAAAACGTCCTCTTCCCAATGCTTAAAACATACAGCCAAATCAATATCACTACCACTATGAGCAGTACCGTCGGCTTGAGAACCATATAACCAGAGAATATCAATATCGGGATTTTCTTGCGCCAACTCAATAATCGGTTGTTTTAATAGGCTAAAATTCATTAAATTATATCTCAAGGGAATGTTTACATATCAACGCATTATCAAAGATCACGCATTAAAACGTTATTATGCAATACTTCAACTTGTAATTGAAATTTAAACGCACTTATAGGGAGCTAAAAGCTGGAGCAATAAATCCATTTCACCACATAAGTCCTTTATCCGGAATTTAATACCGTTATTTACCAACCAACTTAGTAACACGCCTCACAAGAACCCCTATAAAAACACCAAGGGGATGACGACTCTTTATCCGGGATAATAAGCTCGCCATAGAAACAAAAATGGCGGAAGAAGCCACCAATGTTAAGCAAAATCGACTAACTAACCTTCGTATCCATTAGGGTTATTAGACTGCCACAACCAACTACTCTGCGCCATATCATCAATTGTATGAATAGCAGCCCAACCTAATTCCGATTTAGCTTTCTTAGGATTAGCATAACAAGCTGCAATGTCACCTGGACGACGATCAACTATTTGATATGCTATTGACTTACCACAAGCCTTTTCAAATGCTTTCACCATATCAAGCACACTGTAACCAACACCAGTACCGATGTTATAGGTCACCAATCCAGGATTCGTAGCCAACTTGTCTAATGCTTTTAAATGCCCAATAGCTAAATCCACAACATGAATATAATCTCGTACACCAGTACCATCGTGCGTATCATAGTCACTGCCAAACACATTTAATTTATCACGTTTACCAACCGCTACTTGTGCAATAAATGGCATTAAATTATTAGGGATATCATTAGGATCTTCACCAATAGTACCACTAGCATGTGCGCCTACTGGATTGAAATAGCGTAGAACTGCAATATTCCAGCTACTATCTGATGCAGCCAAATCGGTTAGCACATGCTCAACCATTAGTTTTGATTGACCATAAGGATTTGTAGTATCCGTGGGGAAACTTTCAAGAATCGGCAGACTTGCCGGATCACCATAAACTGTCGCTGATGAACTAAACACCAAATTCTTAACGTTAGCTTTAGCCATTGCCTGACAAAGAACGACAGTACCAGTTACGTTGTTTTCGTAATAACGCAGTGGCTGTACTACAGATTCACCAACCGACTTTAGACCAGCAAAATGTATAACCGACGTAATATCGTGCTCACTAAATATTTTGTTCAAGATTATCGGGTCAAGCACATCACCTTGATAAAACGTAACCGACTTGCTCGTAATCACTTCAACTCGCCGCAATGCCTCTTTACTTGAATTAGATAAATTATCAAGAACAACAACCTGCTGCCCATTCTCCAGTAACTCAACAATAGTGTGAGACCCTATATATCCTGCACCACCCGTAACAAAAATAGTCATAGTTTTAATCCTAAAGATTTGAATGAACCATTCAACTAATCTGTTATTGCACTGGTCTCTTATACGACGATTTACGGCTCAAAGCGGTAAGACTCTAGCAACAACCTCCTAAATACTTACTAAAATACAAAGCACACCATAAAAACAAAAATGGCGATCTCTGCACCTATTTTTAAAAACAGCACAAATTAACTCTACTATTGATATTGTTTTAAGAGCTCAGCAACCGACTGAATAAAGTCTTTGCCTAAATTAGGATCGCGTAACCCATACTCAACAAACGCATTCATATAACCGAGTTTACTACCACAATCATGTGATTTACCCGTCATGTGGAATGCTTCAACTGTTTCTAACTTCATTAAACTAGCAATAGCATCTGTTAACTGTATTTCATCACCGGCTCCTGGCAGAGTAACCTCTAATAAATCCCAAATTTTAGAAGACAATACATAACGACCAACCACCGCTAAATTAGACGGCGCTTCATCAATCGCTGGCTTTTCGATAACAGCAGTCATTGCTGCTGATGAGCCAGGTTCGAGTGTACACCCCCCACAATCTACAACACCGTAATTACTCACAAGCTCCATAGGCACAGGTTCTACCATAACCTGACTAGTGCCACTTTTATCAAATCGTGCCAACATTGCCGCTAAATTTTCAAACTTAGGATCCGCCGTCGCCTCATCTAAAATCACATCTGGCAATACCACTACAAAAGGTGATTCACCGATAATCGGGCGAGCTTTAAGCACCGCATGTCCAAGCCCCTTGGCTTCGCCTTGACGTACATGCATGATGGTTACGCCTGGAGGACAAATCGCATGAATCTCTTCAAGAAGTTGACGTTTGACCCGTTTTTCAAGCGTAGTCTCTAACTCAAACGATTTATCAAAGTGGTTTTCTATCGCATTTTTTGACGAATGTGTTACTAGCACAATATATTTAAGCCCTGCGGCAACACACTCATTAACGATATATTGAATGAGAGGCTTATCAACTAAAGGTAACATCTCTTTGGGGATGGCTTTGGTCGCTGGCAGCAAGCGCGTGCCTAGACCAGCGATAGGGATTACTACTTTGGTTATTTTCCTAAGTGACATTTATAAACCCTCATACATTCAATGACTCATATCATGAACTAACGATACCAATGACAAAAAAAACGATACTTGTGTAACTAAAAGTATAACTTGCAATAAAATAACTGCCAATATAATTGGTTATAAAATGGATTTAATCAGAAACGACCAAAAAAAATCAGACAAGATCTTAAGTAAGTAATCGGTATTAATAACTAGCATCACAGCTGGCGCAGATAAAGGCAAAGAAAGTGTAGTAACTACTCTGTAGAATTTAAAACTAAGGTGAAGTATTAGCAGATATTATTGCGGAGAATACATGGTTGGTATTTCATGTAATGTAGAATTTCGTCGGAATTTAGATATCGTCGCTGGTTGAAAGTGCGGCATAAGCAATAAGATATTATTAGTGCGTTAAATTTTCTGCCAGTAAAAATAGAATAATCATTAAAAGCACCTGTGTTGATCAGCCGAGCAACATGGAAAAATACGTTACCGTCGAGTAAATTTATTTCCCCCTTCACAGTTGCACAAAAAACGTCGTCCCGCAGGTCACGCCACCACCCCGCTTGCCGCTTGCCACCTAGTCATCCCGCTGGTCGACCCAACCACGTCATCACGCTAGTCTCTTTATGCGGGATCTCATACAGCCTTTTACCAACTATTAGGCGCAAATATGCTTACTAACGCGCCTCACAATATCCCCTAAAAACACCAAGGGGATCACAATGATG
>JABSRV010000168.1 GCA_013214905.1 Psychrobium sp.
ATTGCACACGCTTGGTACTTGCTGTCACTTCGCGCAGGTTATGATGCGATTTACGTTCCTTTGAAAGCCTATTTAATTGAAATTGGTCGCCGTAAATTAATCGTTCCTTTATATAAGAAACTAGCAGAAAGTCAAAAAGGTAAAGTTTGGGCACAGCAAGTATTTAAGATTGCTCGCCCAGGTTATCATCCACTAGCCCAAGGCAGTGTTGACGATATCTTGAACTAAATAAGGTTTACACCTGAGCTCACGTGAACAGTGGCTGCCAAATCAATAGGCAGCCACTTTTTTGACATTAACAGGTGAGAAATCGAGCTAAATCAATAAAAGCAATTACACTTTATCCCTACAATACTCATTATTTATATGGATTATAAAATGAAAAAAATATTACTCCCCCTTTCAGCCTTACTTTTAATTGCAGGCATTGCACCTAAAGTAATCAGCACACAAATAGAATCAGCGTTAAACGAAGCCGTGGTAGGCATTAATAATACCCCTGGTTACAAAGCGACTTTAAACAATCTTAACTCGGGCTGGTTTAGTACCGACGCTAACATCGATATTGCATTAAACTTGGCAGCGATGAGCCCCCAAGGGAAGGCAATGCAAGAACAACTTGACCTTAAAGTGAACATTGCATTTGAAGCGGCTCATGGGCCAATTATATTTGGCCAGCACAGCGGATTAGGCTGGGCAGGATGGTCGGCAACCGTGCAAGGCGATAACTTGCGTGACAAAGCCGTGTGGGCAAAAGAAACGCCATTGTATGTACTAACAAGCCACATGGGTATTTTCGGTAAGCAAAATTTTAGCGATGTCCTTACGCCATTAAGCAATATAAAAGATAGCGAAATCACCTTCGACTTTAGCGGTTTTAACGGAAAAGGCTCATACAGTGGTGATGGACTTGTGTATCAAGGCAAGGCCAGTACCATTAACATGAATTCAACTGAAGGTAGCGTAAAAATAACCGATGCCACCATTTCGATGGACTATAAGGCCACATTTGAAGAAATGATCGAAGCCGGCTTCTATGATTCGAACGCTAAGTTCAACATTGCGACTATGCATATCAACAATCCCGCAACCAGTGATTCTATAAAGATGCGAGATCTTTATATGATAATAGCAACAGCGCTTAGCAATGATAAAAGCAAAGGCAACATGTCTATGCTCAATGGCGTTAAGTCTATTGATGTTAATGATTTTCATGGCGATGACTTAGCCATGGACATCGAATTTAATAATATTAACGTCGCGGTGATGAAAGCGTGGCAAGCGCATTCACGCAGCTTTGGTGATATAGATCCTCTTAAGATGCAGCAACAAACCATGGCATTTTTTACCAAAGAATTGTTAAACCTGCTGATTAGCGAGCCACAAATCAACATTACTAGCCTGCGCGCCACACTTACGCAAGGCACATTCACCAGTAACATGCATACTAGCTTGTTAGGTGTTGACACTCTACCTAACAACTTACAAGATCCTGTATTTTGGTTATCACACATGCTAATGAACGGTAAAGTTCACGGTGACAAAGCGGTTATTGAGCACCTTGCCACGCAAATGATGAAACAACAAATGACTGGTGATACACGTGGCCAGAACATGACTGATGATGAAATTAATGATATGGCTAATAAGCAAACATTAGGCATGCTTAACATGTTAGTGCAACAAGGCATGGTTAGCGCTGATGAGACACATTACACGTCAGTGCTAAAGCTGGAAGATAAGAAGTTTACGGTAAACGGTAAGGCTATTCCGTTACCATTTGTTATGCAGTAACTCTATTATTTTGTGAGTTCATTCGAACATCGCCGCTCATTGCCATCCCGATAACTGCTCCTGCGTTATCCTAATGTGCACATCCATGTGCAAACATGGCACTGCGGCATTGCCGACATGGATGTCGGTACTTAGGCTTTGCTGGGAGCAAAAAATCCTGACCATTCATCCTGAACATAAATACGCCTTTTATAAGGCGCTTTTTTTATGGCTGGCGTTTAAGCGAGTTCAACAGGCTTCTTTGCTAATTCAGGGCAAACGTCGGTTAAAATACGCAGCGCCAATTCCTCATGGCAGCCAAAGTCGGTCCATTCTTGCACGATAAATTTCGTGTTATAACGGCGACAAATGTGTGGTAAAAACGTGTCATGACAATCTGAAATCAATTGCAGATATTCCTGCGTGGTACCGATTTCAGCATCACGTGCGCGCTCAATCATCCGTTGGTAAGAAATAATAGGATCAGATTTAAGATAAATAACCGCGCTTACTTGTGGGTAATCTTTCAACTTCTGTTGAATGTCATAGTAATAATCTAAGTCTTGACCGTCTGGACGACAGGCTTCAGCCAAGTTCGCCTGACAAAAAACCAAATCAGAAAACAATGAGCGTTCGATAACGTAATTAAACTTAGGATCTAGGTTTTGGCATATAGTCGCACGTTTGTTGGTGATATAACGCTGAAACTCGATGCGCTTGGTAGGATCAACCGTAAAGGCTTTTAACAAACGCTGAAATTCAAGATCCGTGTCGACATCTTCAATAATTAGCTGCCATTGCTGTTCACTGTGCTCATTTAAATCTGCGATCAATTTTGGTAACAACGTTGACTTACCGACACCAATATTTCCTTCGACGGCGATTAACTTAAATTCCTGAACTTGCGACATGGCTACCTACTGCTTATGAACTTACTAAAAAATGGTCGGCAAGGTTAGCATAATTTCAAATGAGAAAGGTGAAGTTGTTCAAAGTTCTGTTGCCTAAATATTTACCAACCAATCAAATGCTCAACATTAAAACGTTACGTCCATTAATCAAACAACTAGTGCATACCCAAAATCATTGGAATTGCAGGTTTACAGCGCAGACAAGAAATATTCTGGAAATATTTTGAACGTCGATTACTGCGGCCTTTTGAGAAAAACAGGACGTATTTCTTAATAAAACGGCGGTTTCAACGATGACGGGGACATTACCAATCTAGGTCAATAAATGGTCTACTTTTTCATAAGAATAAATTGATTAAGACAAGGCATTTTTACGTATTTAGTCATTCTCCATAGAAAATAAATAACGTAGTCGTCATCTATTTAAGCCATAAAGAATGATCAGGTACTTTGCTATTGGTATTACCAAATAGGCTTAGCATGATCGAGGTGGGTTAAGTACAAACGTAAATCTAGCTCACATTGAAAGTAATCACTTTGCATATGCTGACATAATTTATAAAACGCTTTGTTGTGATCCTTCTCACGCACATGAGCAAGTTCGTGCACCACAATCATTTGCAAAAATTCAAGCGGCGCATTTTTAAAAACTCGCGCTATGCGAATTTCATTTTTAGCTTTGAGCTTATTGCCTTGAATACGGCTGACATAGGTATGAGTGCCGAGCGCATTTTTTACCGCGTGTATTTTATCGTCATATTTCACTTTGCTTATCGGCGAAGATTTCTTGAGATACTGGTTCTTAAGGCTTTGTACAAACACATATAAAGCTTTGTCATTCGTCATGCCATGAGCCTGCGGGTATCGCGCCCTTAAATAGGTCTCTAGTTTATCTTGTGCAATAAGCTGATGAGTTTGCTCTATAATTTTTTCTGGATAACCCTGTAAATAGGGCAATTGATTAGTCATTTAAGCCACTTTCGTTTTACAATAACTTTTTAATTAATTGTTGCTCAACCATTATGGCTAAATCTCCCGTTGATAATCTGCTTGCTAGTCACCCTAACCTTACACACTCGACACAGGTGACGGTTTTGTCACACGTACAGCGTGAAAAAGTGGATTGGTTTTTCAACACCCTAATGATTGCAGGAGTTGATGTGCCATTTACCTATAAACGCAAGCAACGCTATCGTTCATTAAATGGTCAGCAGGTTAACCTTACCTATTACCCAGCAACACAAAAGGTTGCTGGATTCGAGGTGGAAATAATGAAGGTCGTCAGGATCAGAGTCAGTTAGCTGCTCAAATAAGCATAAGCTGTTAGAAACGCTTTCTCTTGAAACGGCTTAAGACCCGTATGTTTGAATTCAATCGGAGCAGCAGTATGCTTTAGCCATTGCTTTTGAACGCCCATTGGGATCATTTCAACTTTCAAGTCGCTAATAACTTGTAATACGGCTTCTAATTTAAAGCTCGCCATTTTTGCAGCATGCTTACCATTAGAAATACGCTCAGCGACAACAACACGGTCAACTTTATAATCTTCCATCAATTTTTTGAATGCAAATTGAAACTCGATTAACTGCTCTGCGTCCATCACATTGGTCACTGTAAAACGTTGTTGACGACAGTCTGGAATGTCGAAAACATCATTATCTTTTTGTAATAAACATACATTGGCGTGATTGTCTTTTAAATCTACGGCACAAATTCTCATTAATTTCCCCTCATTTATATTTGGCGCGTATTATAAACCCAATAGGCAACAATACACACTAACTATCAACGGTTATTGCGAAGCAAGTAGCTAAAACCTTTTTTAAAGCTAAATCGAATCAAAACTTACTCTTTTTTGCTAGAATTTAGAACGGCAACAATACCAGCATCACACATTAGCAATTGCAGTCTTTACTACTTTTGTATAGAGTTATTATTACAATTTTTTTTCATAGAGTGACTGCCATCAAATGATGGTATTAACGGATTAACACAGGATTATCTATGGCCAGTTTATTAGACACAGTAAACCAACGTACGCAGCTGGTTGGAGAGAATCGTCTCGAACTATTGTTGTTTCAATTAAGCTCTCATCAGAGTTTTGCAATTAACGTTTTTAAAGTACAAGAAGTGGTAAGTTTGCCTAGAGTAAACGCACTGCCCGGCTCCCATCCGTCGATTGTTGGTGTGGTAAACATGCGCGGCAAAACAATTCCTGTTATCAACTTGCCGCAAGCCATTGGCATGCGCCCTCTTGAAGTCAATCAAGACTGTAATCTAATCATTACCGAATATAACCGTACTATTCAGGGTTTTTTGGTCGGTAAAATTGATCATATCGTCAATACAACTTGGGGCAACATTCAGCCACCGCCACGTACTGCTGGCCGCGGACATTACTTAACCGCTATTACCCAGCTAGAAATAGCTGGCAAGAATAAAATTGTTGAAATTATCGATGTTGAGAAAGTCTTAGCCGAAATTATTACCTACGATACCAGTATTTCAGAAGGTGTATTGGACGAGTCGATTAGTGAACATTTCTACGGCAAAAAGATACTTATCGTTGATGATTCATCTACCGCCCGTAATTTGGTTAATCAAACATTATCAAAATTAGGACTAGAAATCATCGAGGCTACCGATGGTTTGCAAGCCCTAAACTTGCTCAAAGGTTGGGCCGATGAAGGCAAGAAAGTCACCGATGAGATCTTAATGATGATCACTGATGCCGAGATGCCTGAAATGGATGGCTATAAACTGACCTATGAAATTCGCCACGATGATCGCATGAAAGATCTTTATATCGCGTTAAATACCTCGCTAAGTGGCAGTTTTAACGATGCCATGGTAGAAAAAGTAGGTTGTGATAAATTCATTTCAAAATTCCAACCCGACAAACTGGTTGAAATAGTACAAGAACGCTTGCGTGTTTCTTTAAATATGGGTTAAAAAACAGCCCCTTAACTACAATATTGCATGTAATTCTAGCGGCTTACATGCAACGCTATTTCCTTTCTTAATCAATATCATCTTCTTGCTCGAATTCATGCATTTCAATCTTAAAATTGTTGCAACCATGCAGCGAATTTCATAAGCTCACTCACTCTATTTTTTGTAACGAGTATTAGCATGCCTAAGAATTTTAGATTATTTTCTGCGTTATTGACCGGCTCATTGTTATTGCAAGGTGGTTTGCTTCATGCCAGTGAACTCTATGTAAATTTCAATGGCTATCATACCCCAGCAGGTCAATTATCCACCTTTAAGGCCATGTTAGTCGACAACGGCAAGGTGCTAGCGACAGGTAATGCCAAAGAACTGCTCGCACAGCATAAAAGTGCAACCGTGATTAATTTACAGGGAAAGACATTATTGCCCGGTTTAATCGATGGTCATGGTCATATCACCGGTTTGGGCCTAACCCTGCAACGTGTTTCATTGCGTGGTGTATTATCCGAGAAAGCCGCGGCCAACATTGTCGCCAAATTTGCTAATGACAATCCGCAGCTAAGTTGGATCCGTGGTCGGGGTTGGAATCAAGTATTATGGCAAGGGCAGCAATATCCTGTTAAAGAAGCATTAGATGAAATAATTGATCATAAGCCCGTATGGCTGCGCCGAATCGACGGTCACGCGGGTTGGGCCAACAGTAATGCATTAGCATTAGCTGGCATTGATCGTCACACCATCTCACCCGCTGGCGGTGAAATCATTAAAGATAGTCGTGGCGAGCCAACGGGTGTTTTAATCGATAATGCGATGAATCTTTTAGAAATCCATATCCCTAAAAACTCTGTTGGCAGTGTCAAAGTCGCCATAGAGCAAGCAGCGCAACATTTATTAAAATCAGGTATAACCAGCGTACATTATGCGGGTATTAATACCCTCACCTATCAAGCGTATTTAGAAATGAGCAAGATCAACGCGATGCCGATACGTGTTTACGGCATGCTTAGCGCTACCACCCCAGGTTTTGATAAAATGTTACAACACGGCAAAGTGATCACCGATGATGACATGCTAAATATTAGCAGCGTTAAAATTTCAGCTGACGGTGCGCTAGGATCAAGGGGCGCAGCGATGTTGGCCCCTTACAGTGATGCGAAAGATCACCATGGTTTATTATTATTGCCACCGGAGCAACTTGAACAGTTAATGGAAACCTCCATTGCCGCTAATTTTCAGGTCAATGTTCATGCCATTGGTGATAAGGCGAATCACCTTGCGTTAAATTTATTTGAAAAATTCAATCAGAAAAAACAATCTCGACAATTACGTCATCGCATTGAACATGCGCAAGTGGTTAAGGTTAGTGATTTAGCGCGTTTTAAAATGCTCAATGTTTTACCCTCGATGCAGCCTACCCATGCCACCAGCGACATGAACATGGCGAAAGCAAGAATTGGTCAGCAGCGCCTTAAGGGGGCTTATGCTTGGAAAACCCTATTAGATGACGGTGTACGTATTATTTCGGGATCAGACTTTCCTATCGAATATGTTAATCCATTCTATGGGTTACATGCCGCCGTTACTCGCCAAAACAGGAAAAACCAGCCCGCTAATGGTTGGATTAAGAGCGAAGCGATGAGCCTAACGCAAGCCTTAACCTCATTTACCATAGATGCTGCTTATGGCGCGCATCAAGAAACCGTCATCGGAAGCTTAGAGTCTGGAAAATGGGCCGATTTCATTGTTATTGAACAGGATATATTCAAGCAACCAGAGACTGAAATTTGGCGGGCCAATGTATTGTCGACATGGATTGCGGGTAAAAAAGTCTATCAAAAATAACTCCTTGTTTGTGACTAGCATTGTGACTTATACCCGTCATCCTTGAAACCGCAGTTTTATTAAGAAATACGCACTGCTCGCCAGACTTCCTTACATCGCAGATGTAAGG
>JABSRV010000169.1 GCA_013214905.1 Psychrobium sp.
CTAAAGCAGTGATGTAGGTACTCAGGTTTTGTCTGGAACTGAAAACCTGCACTGCAATTCCAATGATTTTGGGTATAGGTTGCACGCCAACGTATATTACATTGGCGTGCGCTAACCTTAATATTTAATAACCGACAACAAATTACTAAAGTCATCTGTCCACACCACACGTTCCTCACTATTTTTCGGCCATGCCTCGGCGCTATTGCGAAAAATATCTTGGCGCAACACATCTTTGTTATTTGCCAATAATACCCACTGCGCGATATTTGAATCAAGCTTATCGCCCTCTTTTAAATAAAGAGCCGCCGCCATATTTGCATCATCGGCTAAACCGCGTAATAAAGGCGTCAAATCAAGATGATTATTGGATATATGCATCGCAATTATACCGCTGGGTTTAAGATGTTGTCGATATAAGACCAGCGCTTCACGAGTGAGTAAATGCGCTGGAATAGCATCACTTGAAAAGGCATCTACCACTAAAATATCAAACGCCATACTGCCATGACTCTGTAATTTATTCTGCAACGAGAGCCGACCATCCCCCAATACAATCTCATTGCTGGCCAAGCTATCACTCAAATAGCTAAAATATTGCAAGGCATAATTTTTCACTTGTGGATTAAGTTCGTAATAATGAAAACTATCATTGGCGCGGCCATATACCGATAACGTGCCAGCCCCTAGACCGATAATGCCAATGTTTAGCTCACCCTCATTTTGTTGTGACTTAATCGCTAGCTCGACGCCGGTGCCAACGCGATAATAACTCAGCGCTTGTCCTTTCAACTTAGGTGATAGTGACTGCGTGCCATGAGATGTGGTGCCATCGACCAAACGTCGTTCGTTGAATCGCCCTTGTATAATGTCTTTTACCGACAATTGACCATAAAAGTTACGACTGCTCACCACGTCATGTTTAACAAATGCCTGTTCAATGGCTATAAAGCTAGCAGGCAGCGCTAACATCAATGCTAGCAACGCGGTTTTTTTCACTGCCATTGACAGCGTTTTACCTTTTGGCATCGCGCGCCATAAAACGAATACCAGACTTAAAAAGACCAAATAGATAGCCAGTGGGAATTCACTAAAACTAGAAAAAATCTGTGGCGCAATCAACGATACTGTTAAACCGCCAACAAAACCACCGAACGAGATGGCGAGAAAATATAGCGTTAACTGTTCTTTGTCAGGTTTTATCCGGGCGAGTTCGCCGTGGCATAACATGCAGCTGGCCAATAAAATAAAGCTATATAAAGATACTTGCGCGATGATATTGAAATAGCCGGCAAAAAAGTACATCAAATAGCTTGCTAACACCGCGAAGACGAAAGCCAATGCCCAGTGCTTTCTAACGTAATACTTGTCACCACTAAAACTAACAATAAAAGTGGCTAAATATAGCGTTAGTGGCAACAACCATAAAAACGGTACCGAGGCGATATTTTGCGACATGGCGTTAGTTATCGCTAAGAGCAGTGTCACCCCCAGCATAGACAAACCAACCCAACGGCCCAACAAACGATAATTGATTTTTGCATGCTTGGCTTGTTGTTGATTAGTAAAGGCGTTGCGTGAAAATAGCCACGTAATCGCCAGTAACGCAATGACGTACCCCCCATAACCAATTGACCACATCAGCATTTGGTTGCTTTGCATCATGTTTGGCTCGATCAAAAACGGATAGCTAATTAGCCCCAATAGCGAACCAACGTTGGACAATGAATATAGTTTATAGGGCGTTTTATCGGGATAACGATAACTAAACCAACGCTGTAATAACGGCCCTGTAGATGACAACACAAAATAAGGCAGGCCAATAGAGAGTAACAGCAACATTAATATTTTTGGTTCTGGCGAGCTAGCGTCGATGACTAAGTTGTCGCTTGAAATACTGAGTGGAATAGCAATTAACGATACCAATACCACCACGCCATGGATCAACGCCTGCACCTTAGTGCGCTCTATTCGGCTAAGAAGATGGGCATAACAATAACCCGCTAATAAGAACACCTGAAAAAACAGCATGCAAGTAGTCCATACCGATGCGCCGCCGCCAAACCACGGTAAAATAAACTTAGCGATTATAGGCTGCACCATGAATAACAGCGCGGCACTTAAGAAAATGGTCAATAGGTATAACATTAGGCGATTACAATAAGGAAAATTGGCGATAGTAGACTAAATCGAAGGGAAACTAGCAAGCACTTGTCCGTTTTTGTTTGAATGTACTGAAAGCCGTCTAACAATAAAGAGTGACGAACAAATTACTAAGCACTTGATTATACGTACTTATAAATGTAGTTTACACAGCATCATATTCACTAAGGCGTGCACTACATGAAACATGTTGCGATCATATTTATCTTTTTACTCAGCGGTTGTGCCATTAACATCACCCCGCAATCCTTTATCTATCAAAGTGACGAGATAGAAAAAGAACTTAATTTACCTGACATTCAAAGCAGCCTTAGCAAATCGTCAACTGATGCCACGGTGTCCAGTATCAGTGTATCGAGCAAAGACGGATTACTGCTTAACGGTATAAAACTGACCCACCAGCAAGCCACAGTAAATATAGTATTGTTTGGTGGCAATGGCATGAAAATTAGTGCGTCGTCCGGAATTTTAGAGCGCTTCTCAATGTTACCTGCCAATGTTATTTGGTTTGACTATCGAGGCACTGGCGTTAGCGAAAAGACTAGTATATTGTCTATTGCCGACTTAAAGCTAGACGCACTTAACGTATTTGATTATGCCCAAGGCTCGTTTGGCAATAAGCTGCCGACGGTCATTCATGGATTATCGATGGGATCATTAATCGCTAGTTATGTGGCCAATGAAAGACCAGCTGATGGCCTTATATTAGATGGTGCGATAAACTCGGTGCCAAAATTGGTTGATCACCTAGTACCTACGTGGTCAAAGTTATTCTATACGGTTAACGTTTCCCAAGAGCTAGCAAGCATTAACAATGTCGATTTAGTCAAACAGTACAATAAACCTCTGCTATTTTTAATTGGTGAAGAGGATGAAACGACCCCAGTTGCGTTTTCTCAAGAATTGTATGATGTTTCATCAAGTGCTCAAAAAACACTATTGATCATTCCTGAGACAGGTCATGCGAAAACCATGAAGCAAGAGCAAGCGATTGCAGCGTATCAATTATTTATCGCTAAACTACGTTAAATACACACTAGTAATAATTGATGACACCAAGACTTCGTTAGTATTTATAGAGTGCTAACGACAACCCATTTCGTAATACACCACATATTCGTCCTCCGGTACCATTGAGCCGCCGGTGCCCCAAGCGACGTGAGTAGCATTGCTAATTTGTAACGAGGTTACACCACTCTTATCCAAATAATCTTTGCCTTGCAAACTTGTGAGCAACTGTAATATGCCCACGGTGCCAGCTAATACTGATGGTTCTAATTTAAGATTTTCAGTATCTTTAAGCAATGCACATGCTCACCAAAAACTTGGTTTAAACCAAAGTTAATACCGCCGGGGGCATCACCTACGCCACAGGGGAAATATACAAATAACGGATTGCACCTCCGCCGAACCACGGCCAAATAAACTTGGCGATAGAAAACTAAATCGAGGGAAAACTGCGAGCACTTGCTCGCTTTTATATCGTTATAGCCTAAATTGGCGAACCGACAACTCTAAAATGTGCGTAATACTTGAGAGTTCTGCTCGGCACTTTTCCAAAACATTTGAATGCTCTTCATTTTTTACTGATTCAATATCAATCCGAATTAAATTTTCGCAAATTTCTGACGACATTGCTGTTTGCTGTTCAGTAGCTACGGCAATTAGTTCATTGAGTTTTACGGTGCCACTTAACGTCACGCCTGCACTTCGCACAAACTCACTTAGTTGACGGATACTATTTACATTTAATTCCGTATTACTTACGTTTGCATGTGTTTGTGCCGTTGCGCTCTGAGCCTTGAGTTGTAAGTTTCCAATAATAACTCTAATATCCTCAGTGGCCATTTGAGTACGTTTAGCAAGGTTTCGTACTTCATCAGCGACCACGGCAAAACCACGACCTCGTTCTCCGGCTCTCGCAGCCTCAATAGCAGCATTTAGTGCCAGTAGGTTTGTCTGATCTGCAATCTCGCAAATAACCTGCAAAACGCCACCAATATTTTCGCTCTCTTGGTTCAGTTCATTAATCGATGTAGCATGACTTCTTACATTGATAGCAAGTGTTGAAATACCATCACAGGCAAGTTTTGAAATGTTCAAGCTTTGCTGGATATTCTGCGCAGACTCATTGGAACCAGTCGCAGCCGCTAATGCATGATTTGCGACTTCATCTATTACCGATTGCATTTGAATCATAGCGCCTTTGGTCTGTACTATTTCGTCCGATTGACGCCTATTACTGTCAATGCCAGTCAAAATAACCTCATCAATATGAAGTGCCTCCTTTGACAGCTGATCGACAGCAGTAATTATTTGCCCTATCACGGCATGAATATTTTCGATAAAACGGTTGAAATTATCCGCCAATAAAGTAATTTCATCACGTCCATCTATTTGCACTTTACTGTGTAAGCTAATATCACCCTCAAGAAGACCTGCTACAACATTATTAATAGTTGTGACCCTAACTTGGATAGATCTAATAATTCCAACAATGCCGATTAAAGTTAAGCATGTTATTAACAATATTGTTATGCACAGCCATATGTAGATCGAAGCGATGGTATCTGCAATGTACTGCGTGAGTTCTTGGTTCACGATTCTTAGCTGAATTTCGGCATCGTGCACCGCAGCGCGTAACTCTCCTAACACCCCTTCTTCTGGTGCTAATCCCATATTAATTTGGGCCTGAGTAAGCTCGATAAAGCTCGTATTATAGTTCGACAGTTGCTCCTGCAATAGGCGGTTTTTCGTTGCTGCTAATGTTTCCTGTTGTATTTGTTTTACCATTTTTTCATATTGTTTGATGAATTTAATGACATATTTTTCCTGCTTACGCAGCATAAAATCTTTCTCATGGCGGCGGAGCATTAACATAGCCACCATTAATGAGGGTCGCTGCAATGTGCCCAACTCTTGTTCAGCCTTGTGAACTATCTGACGCAATTCACCATAGAGACCATCTGTTGGGGTTAAGCCTATTTGCTGCTGCAAACTTCCTAACGTGATAAATTTCTCTTTATATTTATCAAGTTGAGTGGTAAATCTATCGATATGAGTGCTGGTAAAAGATTCATTGGCTAATAGGAGTTTAAGTGTGCTTAAAGTGCTGTTTAGAGCATTGGCGTTTTGCATGAAATCTTGCAAATATTTTGACTTTTTTCTACTGAGAAAATCTTTTTCATTGCGCCTAAGCGTCAATAACTTTATTTCAACTGTAGCAAGGAGAAACTCCCCATTCTTTAATAGGCGAATACGCTCTAACGAAGTATAAGAAAGGCTACTTAAAGCCAACATAGATAATATAAATAATCCGCTAATAATAAATATTTTATTTTTAATACTCACGCGACGGCATACCTTATTAGTTAATGTTTTTGCATAATAATCTAACAACAAGACATTAATGTGATAGTTATGCTACTAATTTGTGACACTTAATTTATCACAGATCCCTACTCATTAAGTGCAGCGTGCCACCTCGACTAAACATTACATCGAGTAGAAGCGGTGGTGTTTGTTATTGTTTTATTAAGGTTCTTGGCATAATGTATAACTCCTCTATTTTTTGACGTAATAACCCTGTGACCAATACAAACGCAGACACCCGATTATCTCTTTTTCTTAAAGGTATGCTCGACGCACTGCCCCTTATCGTTGGCGGCGTACCCTTTGGCATTATCTTTGGCACCTTGTCTCTTAATGCTGGCTTAGACATTTGGCAAACGATTGGCCTCTCAAGCATTGTATTTGCTGGCTCAGCCCAATTTGTCGCCGTCGGCATGTTAGCGGCGGGTACATCATTGGGTTTTATTGTTGGTGCGACTATTATTGTCAATTTACGACACCTTATTTACGCGGCCAGTTTATTACCCCATATCAAACATTTAGGACAGCGTTGGCGCATTCCCCTTGGTTTTTTACTGATTGACGAGGTTTTCGCCGCGACGTATCCACGTTATATGAATAATCCAGAATCAACGCTCAATCATTGGCATTATTTTGGTGTCGGTATGGCGTTTTATATCAGCTGGAATGTAGCCACCGTGGTGGGGATATTTTTTGGCAGTAATATCGAAGGCATTGATACTTGGGGTCTCGATTTTGCCATGGCAGCGACCTTTATTGGCATGGTGATGCCGCACTTAATCAACAAACCAATGATCGCAGGGGTGATAACCAGCGGCTTGTTGTCGGTATTGACCTATGATTTACCGCATAAATTGGGCTTAATTTTATCGGCTATTGTTGGGATGGCTGTAGGTTATGGCTTAGAACTTTGGTTGCAATCATCGAAAGAGAAACAGTCATGAATGACGTAAATATTTGGCTGTTAATAGCCCTAATGGCACTAGTCACCTTTAGCATCCGTTACGCGTTATACGCTAGAGCTAACTCAGTTGCCCTGCCCAAGCGTTTAGAGCAAGCCCTAAAATATAGTGCGCCCTGCGTTTTGACTGCTATTTGGGTGCCTGCCGTTATGATGCCTAGCGGCGAATTAGCCCTGAATTTAAACAATCCGTATTTGATTGGCGGTATTATTGCGATTGTTATTGGTTGGTGGAAAAAGAATATATTGCTGACTATTGTCTTGAGCATGATCAGCTTTTTTGCTTATAAGTGGTTGGTGCTATAAGAATACACCTCTTATTTATTACGGTAACGTTTTAATATTTAGAGGCTGTTTAACATTATAATATTGTTGATAGTTTACCAGAGGATTTTCTTTATCGAGTCCGTAATTTATTATCACGTCATTAACCGCTTGGCAGATTTTTTTATCATTAAACGCCATTTTCGTAATACTAACGTTATCTATGCGATAAAAATAAAATGCATCTAAGCCAATCGCTAATCGACTATTTTCGTTAAACAGTTGTAACGATTGTAAAAAAATTTGCAGGTCTCCAACAGATACTTGCGCAAGAGCATCGACTAAATAACGCGCGCGATTTATTTGTTTAGCCAGTTCCGTATAACTTTTAGCATTAACAACAACTCGAGCATAGCGCACGCCCATTACTTTTTTTGAACGTGCAAAAGAGACAATGCTTTTGCCTTTTAAGTCGCTTAATTCATGTAATACCACGCCACTTTTTTTATACACTACAATAACATTGAAAAAATGGAAGATAGGCCGGGTTAAACAGCCTTGCACATCGTCCTTGTCGGTAATGTTTACTATGCCGTGCACATTGTTGGATCTAAGTTCTATTAACGCACGAGAAAGTGTCATCGGCGGCAGTATTTTCAGTTTGTATTGTGGTAAATAACTGAATATTTCATCTACCAAATCGCGATGCCTCGGTGTTTTACCAATAAAGGTGTG
>JABSRV010000017.1:0-17355 GCA_013214905.1 Psychrobium sp.
AATCGTCGCTATGCTTATCAATGGCGCGATTAACAGTAAATAAATTTAAATCGACTTCATCATAGACTTTTAGCACCATGTCACCGCCCGTCATCAATGCCTTGAGAGTTTCTCGCACTTCAATAAAGCGCGTCATGTCATTTTCACCAAACGGGCGAACCTTGCCTAACTCCACGGTAAAGGCGTCGGCGTTAAACTGCTGCGACGAAAAATAGCTAAACGTGGTGGTCGGTCCGTTAGACAGTAAGATGGTATTGACGCCACTCGCTAACATGATTTGCAATTGCAATTTGCTGTGCACACGGTCGACTAAATGTGGGTAAACCGCAAATTTTTCATTTTTAGAGCCACGAATAGCTGTATGTAAATCGTAATGCGTACGCGCGCGCTCGCTTTGGTTTTCTACGCCCTGCGTATAAAATCGCTCGACGTAAGCTTCTAATTTTTTAGCACGAATACGTTCTCTATTATGCAATCCACCGTCTTTAGAATGCGCGCCGCTAAATAAACGGTTCATATTTTCTTCAACGAATCGTTGTCCTATATTCATCGACGCAGGATTACCAAAGATAAACATCACGCGAGTCGTTAGGTTTATCTTGCCTGCTAGAATATCATTAATAAAATCACGGCATAACTCAATTGGCCCCGTTTCATTGCCGTGTATACCGCTAGACAGGATAATGTCAGCTTGTGTGTCGTGTGCAGGCTCAAAAATGATAACGCCCGTATCCCAGACTGCTACTTTGGTGCCATTTTCTAAAGTGAATTGCGTGGTATCGCTAATGCTCCACTCGTTTTGACGGCTGAACGACAAAAAATCTTGACCTGCTTGATAAACTGACACGGTAGCTCCAAAGTTGAAATCTTAATAAATTGAAACGATTATACATGACTTAATGCATTCGTCCTTCAACTTTGCATGCGCAATTTTAAAATCTAGCCATCAAACTGAATGGTTAGTACAACTCACGGCACGTCGAAACGCTGGAGCAGCTAAACATCAATCGGTGTTCATGCCACGATATTGCCACCGACTATTTAATCACTACCTTCAATCTAAGCATTTGTGGTGATCTTTTCACGTTATGCTAAACTTAGGTCGTGGAGGAAATATAACCAACTTGGATGGAATGCAAATTATTAAATAATTTTCGTTGTCATCATATAAGGCAAAAACACATGTTTAAAATAAAAAAAATTAACCACAAATTGATTCTGTCATTCCTGTCTTTATCCCTAATCCCCCTGATAATATTTACGCTAATTAGCACAAATATGTCAAAAAGTGCCATGAAGTCTCAGGCATTTAGCCAACTTGAATCGATAAGATCGATTAAACAATCACAACTAACAAACTACATCACCGCATTAAAATCCAGCCTAAAAGTTTTTAATAACGCTCCCTATGCGGCGCAAGCATTTTCACAATTTGATAATGCAACGACCGAGTTTGGGCACACAAGTCTGCAGTGGCGTGAAGCAGAACGCCAATATGCCAAGCGATTTATAGACATCAATAGAATTAACGCTTGGTACGATTTGTTTTTTATAAACTTACAAGGCGATATCGTATTTACTGCCGCAAAAGAATCTGATCTAGGCATGAACATCACCAGTTCAGTGTTAAACCAAACAAGCATGGGGCGTGCTTTTCAAAAAGCTAAACGTAGTGCTATGGAGAGTGTTGTGGTCAGTGACTTCATGCCATATCCACCATCAAATAATGAACCGGCTGCATTTATGATGACAAAACTCATTGCGCCTAATGGCAATCACATTGGCTACGTAGCATTGCAATTCCCGTTGAACAAAGTGAATGAGATCATGCAACAACGCGACGGCATGGGTGTTAGTGGTGAGACTTATTTGGTGGGTGAAGATAAACGGATGCGCTCTGATTCATATTTGGATCCAAAGGGGCATTCTGTCGCGGCTTCTTTTGCTGGTACCATACAACGTAATGGCGTAGACACAGAAGCCGTACGGGACGCATTTTCGGGTGAAGTGAACAGTAAAATAATCACAGATTATAATGGTAAGGCTGTATTGTCATCTTTCACAACGCTCGATTTTGGCGATTTTAAATGGGCGGTCATTGTTGAAATAGATGAATCAGAAATATTTGAAACATCTAAAAAATTGGTCACATTCTCGTTAGGACTTCTGGTCATCACGTCAATGTTAATCGCTGTGATTGGTTTTTTAATTGCAAGAAATATAAGTGAACCTATTATCAAGGTGGTATCGATTGCTCGACACGTAGCAGCTGGTGATTTAACCACTGAGATTATCATCGAACAGCATGATGAAATTGGTCAATTACAACAAGCCATGTATGAAATGATAGTGAAGCTAAAGACGATGATTGAGCATATTGCGAATTCAGCCAATCAACAAGCGGCTGCCTCGCAAGAACTTTCAAGCATTACCGAGCTCACTGCCACTAATGTTGCTAGGCAGCACCTTGCGACAGAGCAAGTCGCTACCGCAATCAATCAAATGACTGCCTCCATTGACGAAGTCAGTAACAATACGTCACAAGCGCGTTTAGCAGCTGATGAGTCAACGGCGCTAGTTAGTACCAGTGTTCTTGCCGTTAGCGATACGATAAAACAAATTATTCAATTATCAGACGCCTTAAATCAATCGAAAGACCTGATTGATGATGTTCAAGCTGGTACCGCTAATATTGCGAATATTTTAGTAGTTATTAAAGGCATTGCCGACCAAACCAATCTGTTGGCCCTTAATGCGGCCATTGAAGCGGCAAGAGCTGGAGAACAAGGCCGTGGATTTGCGGTGGTAGCAGATGAAGTCAGAAATTTGGCAAAGAACACACAAGACTCAACCATTGAAATAGAAAAAATGATCCAATCATTGGAAAGCAAAGTCAGCGCCGCGACAAATTCAATGGAGCAAGGCATGACCCTAGCCAATAACATTGTTGATAAGACCAATGAAGTCACCAGTTCTTTATCTGAGGTTGAATCATCTGTCTTGAAAATTTCAGAAATGAATATGCAAATTGCCGCGGCAGCACAACAACAAAGTGCAGTGGCACGAGATATTAGTCAGCAAAGTACCGAAATAAATGATATCTCGTTAGAGACAGGTGAAAGCGCCAAGGAGATTTCTGCCGCCAGTGATGAACTAGCCAACTTAGCATCAGAGCTAGCCGTGCAAGTTAAGAAATTCAAGATCTAGCCCTTTATGGCGCGAAACGATAGTCTCGCGCCATTTCCGTTGCAAAAAAATAAAGATAGAGAACGTATTCATACCAATTTCACGCTATAATCTGCGCCCAACTAATTCACACCTAACGAGTTACCTGCTGTTATGAAGTTCACATCATGCTTTGTTGCCCTGCTTATATTACTAACGACATTGTCTACTGGCGTTAACGCGCAAACACCCCCTAACGTATTCACTTTTACTGCTATTCCCGACGAAGATGAGTCACGCTTACGCAGCCGTTTTGACAAGGTAGCTACTTATTTATCTGAGCAGTTAGGTACGCCTGTTAAATATGTCCCGGTAAAGTCTTATAGTGCAGCGATAACTGCCTTTCGTAATAATCAGGTACAACTTGCTTGGTTTGGAGGATTGTCAGGCGTAAAAGCAAGGCATTTGGTGCCCGATTCAACAGCTATCGCACAAGGTTATGAAGACCAGTTTTTTAAAACCTATTTTATCGCCCATCATTCAACCCAGTTATCGTTAGGCGACAGCCTTACGAGCAACATTGCTGGGCTAACCTTTACCTTCGGCGCTAAGGGTTCTACCTCTGGACGATTAATGCCTGAACATTATTTACGTCAGCAGTTTAACCAATCACCGCGCGAAATATTTAAGCGTGTTGGTTTTAGTGGTAATCACAGTCAAACCATTGCTCAAGTTCAGTCGGGTGCATGGCAATTAGGTGCCGTTAATTACAAGGTATGGGAAAGCGAGTTAGCCAGCGGGAAAATCGACCCAAATAAAGTCAACGTCATTTGGAGCACTCCAACCTACCCTGACTACCAATGGACTATACGTAATGATGTAAACCACCATTTTGGCAGCGATTTTGTTAAGCGAGTGCAAGTTGCCCTGCTCGCCATGAACAATCCCGCATTGCTAGCGAGCTTTCCGCGTAAAAAGTTTGTTAGCGCGACCAATGATGACTATGCGCCGATTAAAAAAGTCGCCAAGGCCATTAAATTATTGTGATAAATGATGTGTTGTTTGCCTTAAATAATAAAAGCATCGCGTTTAAAAAACGTCAGGTGCTAAGCAATATCAGCTTAAAGATAAGGCGTGGCGAAACCGTTGCTATTATAGGGATCAGTGGCTGTGGTAAATCCTCATTGCTTAAAGTCTTACTAGAGCAACAGCGCGAGCAATGCTCGCTGTGCCCACAACAACCGATGTTGGTCGAGAGTCTTAGTGTCTATCACAATATTTACATGGGGCAACTGCAACAACACAACTTTTTTTATAACCTGATTAATCTGATGCGGCCATTTTCAAAGCCTACTGCTGAAATCAGGCAACTAACGCAATTAATTGGTCTTGAGTCACAGTTATTTACCTCAGTTGATCAACTCTCTGGTGGGCAGCAACAACGCACATCCATTGCCCGTGCGTTGTATCAAGGCCAGTCTATATTTTTGGGTGATGAACCGCTGTCCAGCGTCGACCCTATACAAGCCATCGCCATGTTGAACATAATAAAGGCTCGTCATGAAACAGTGGTTATTGCACTGCATAATAAAGAAATGGCGCTTGGTGAGTTTGACCGCATCATTGCGCTTAGCAATAGCAGCATTATCTTTGACGGACCAGCAAATGAGTTAAACGATGAGCTAATGGCTAATGTTTATCAACAACCCGATAAAAGCCACTGCTAATGAAGAGCGTCATGCGCACAACAGCCGCCAATTACCGAAAGATAACCTTAGCCTTAGCCTTCATTGGTTTAATGGCATTTGCGCTGGCCGATATTGAAATTAGCCATCATGATCCCTACACTGCCTTGCAAAACATGTTACATGGCTTAATCCATCCAGATTTATCGGGCACCGAATATTTGTTATCGGCGCTGGCCAATACCATCAGTTTTGCACTGCTTGGTTTAAGCATTGGCGCTATTGCTGGCTTAATACTGAGTCATTATCATCACCGTTCATTAGTCGCTCATTTCTGCGCCTTTATTCGTTCTATTCATGAATTATTTTGGGCGCTGATCTTTTTACAAATGTTTGGTCTATCAGCAATTACTGGTATTGCCGCCATCGCCATTCCCTATAGTGGGATATTTGGTCGCGTATTTAGCGACATATTATCTCGCGCAACCATCGAGCCTAGACTGATTATGGTGCCGTCCACCAGCAAACTTAGTGGTTGGTTGTACGGACCCTTAGCGCAATGTTGGCCACAAATATTACGTTATACGCGTTATCGTTTTGAATGTGCTCTTCGCAGTGCCACCGTGCTCGGCTTCATTGGCCTGCCAACCTTGGGCTATTATTTGGAAACGGCGTTTAGCCAAGGTGATTATCAACAGGCTGGCGGCTTATTACTACTCTCTTTTGCATTAATAGCCAGCATTAAATGGTGGTTAAAAGGCTGGTTAATTCCCGTTTATCTGCTGGCGGCGTTATGGTATTTACCGTGGCAAACCCCGCTGCAATGGCAATATTTATGGCGTTTTGTTTCACAAGATATTGTGCCGCAACCAATACGAAACGCCCAGTTTGACTTAGAGCAGCTAGGCATTTGGCTAAGCGAAATAACGACACAGCAAATATTGCCCGGTATTTGGGCGACCTTATTACTTTCCGTCGCAGCCTTATTATTAACCGCATTACTAGCCTTATCTTTATGGCCATTTGCCAGCAAAACATTGGTTGGCCATGGCCAAATCGTAGGTCATGGTTTACTCATTGTATTGCGCACTACCCCAGAGTTTGTGATCACCTTCATTATTATGTTGCTGCTTGGCCCGTCAATGTTGCCAGCCATACTCGCCTTAGCACTACATAACGGCGGTATCATTGCCTATCTACTCGCCCGCAACAGTGAGCAAATAAAACTGCGCGACGACAAAACGTCCGGCTTAAATTTGTGGAGCTATCAGCTGCAACCGCAACTTTATCCTAGCTTTATCGCATGGCTCTTTTATCGTTTCGAAGTCATTCTACGTGAAAGTGCCATATTAGGCATGCTGGGCGTAACGACTTTAGGCTTTTACATCGACTCGGCTTTTGAGGCGTTGTATTTTGACGTCGCCTTAGTATTAATTTTAGCAACTGCCGCTATCAACATGAGCATAAATTATTGCTCTATGCGCCTAAGAAAAAGCCTTAACGTCGATAAATTAGAATTGTTGTAAAACATATCAACTACCGACATTAGCTATGTTCAGCATCATTTAAGCGATTAAGTCACCCTCATTTTTAGCATATTCTTGGCCCGTATAATGATGACCCGGTTTATTGCGTCTCGATAAAAATATAGCTGAATGGCTATACTTTTTGGCTTGTTTCTTTGCACCACTCGCCAGTTCAGCGACGTCATGATGTGAATTACAAATTTCCACATCAGGGGCAACTACGCCGATTGCCAAACTTAGTAGCGGAAAAAATTGGTCATTGCCGCTGCGAGATTTAGCGCAAATTCCGCCTTGTGCCAAATCTTGTGCATTATAAAAACCCCGAACAATGTCATCGAACTCATCAAGCAACGACTGACAACTATCACGCCAGTTATCTCGCTCAAAAATTGCTACAAAATCATCACCGCCAATATGACCAACAAAATCTGACGCGCCACAATACTGCTGCATAAGTTTTGCCACCAACTGGATCACTTGATCCCCTTTGCTATAGCCATATACATCATTAAAGGGTTTAAAATTATTGAGATCAAAGTAGGCAAAATAGAACGGACGTTGTGCACTAATAAGTCGATCAACATGGCGATAAATGGGTACATTACCAGGCATTAATGTCAGTGGATTAGCATAACTGGCGTATTTTATCTGTTGTTGGGTGATTTGACGTAGTAGGTTTCTCACCGAGCCTATACCAACATAATTATTTTTATCCGTAATAATAAAATGCCACATTAATTGATCGTCAGGCTCGGCCGTTATCATCACCGATAAATTATCCAACGAGGTATTGGCCTCAACCGTAATCGGATTTGTGTTCATCACTTCACCCACCGTCTTACGGTCATTTAACGCTCTACCGTAAGGTGTCGAATAAAGTTCTAATAAATCATCACGCAACACCATTCCCACGGGTTTCTTACCATCGAGCACAGGTAACGAGCTAACATTAGGGTGTTTATGTAAATAGTCCACAATGTCTTTCGTACGCGCTTGATAATCTACGGTTTTAGCCGTTTGCAGTAATGAACTTGCTGTTTGTTCTAATTGAGGAAACGATAACGTGCGGCGCTGACCATTTTGAATGACGAGTGGTACATCAACAGGCGGAAATGGCACAGGTCTTGCGAACAAATACCCTTGGCCAAAACAAATGCCAAGCGCTTGTAACTGCTCGAACTCTTCAATCGTTTCGATACCCTCAGCTATAACTTTCGCGTTAATTTTATCTGCCAAAGTTAAAATGCTTTTAACAAATTCTCGTTTGATGGGATCTAAGTGTAACTGATTAATGAAATAATAATCAATTTTAACAAAATCAGGTTTCACCTCTGACCACAATTTTAACCCAGCATATCCTGCGCCTAAGTCGTCAACCGCGATGCGAAAGCCCAAATCACGATAATGCAGCAATGCATTTTGCAATACTGCAGCATCTTCAATCGGGTATTTCTCGCTAAGCTCAATAATGACATTTTCGGGTTTAAGACCGCTTTCTCTCACATAAGACAAGGTCTTGCCATGTGGGTGGTCGCTTTGTAAAAATATCATCGGGCTAACGTTTAAAAATAAATAGCCAGCAAGTTGTAATTGTGCAAAACGTTTAATAGATATTCGTCGGCAGGCCAATTCAAGTTGAGACAATAGACCGTGCTCTAATGCCGTATCAAATAATATTTGAGGATTGTGTAAAGGGCTGTCAGACGGGCCACGAATAAGCGCTTCGTAACCGTATAACTCCCCTTTGTCGGTCGCGTATATTGGTTGAAATACCGCTGTCAGTTTTTCTAATTCTATTATTTGGGTTAATTCACTATGTAAATTCATAAGTATCATCGCTATACATTGATGACGCTAAGCTTATTAACGCCTCATGACAATATGATGACAAACGCCATTTATTTAATCAACCAGTTCAATTCCTAAGCTTTCTAGCAGGCTAACAGCTTCGAATCGGCAAAACTTTGCACCCTTGATATGATTATTAATTACGTCGATATCGTAATTTAGCGCATCACTAAAGTCGGCGTTGGTTAAATTAGTTTTGCCAAATCTGGCGTGGCTAAAATCGCTATGGGTAAATATTGCGTGGCTTAAATCACTGTCTCTAAAATCGACATGATGCGCTTTACAGTCCTCCATGACCAAATCAGCCAGTGATAACCCCATAAATGTGCTGTCGTTGAGAATGCATTTTTTAAACTCAATTGACGCACTAAGCGCATAACTAGGCCAGGTTACATTACCCCAATTAATGCCGATTAATTTACTTTCAATGAATGCCACATCATTGAATCGGCTAAACCCAAGATTAACTAGGCTTAAATTACATTCTAAAAACCGACAATCGATAAAACGGCAATTTTTAAACATAGCACCGCTAAAGTCACAGCGCTCAAAACTGCAGTCTTCAAACTCGATGTTATCAATTTTAGCACCCGCTAGGGATAAGTCAGTAAATCGTTTAGAAAAATATTCTGCTTGTGTAAACTCTGTGTTGTTCATGCTATTAACCTAGGTTGTTCTGTTGTTTAATGAAGTACATTTTTGTTACGTATATTTAGAACATCTGATCATCGCGTTCTTATTGTTCTTCGAGACAACTCGGTATATCAAAGTAATATCCTTGAAAAAAATCGACGCCTATGGTCGTTAGTTTATCAAAAATTTCCTGACTAGATACATATTCGGCGACGACTTTTATCTTGAGAGCGTGGGAAAAAGTAACGATAGATTTCACAATCGCAAAAAATTTTCATTTTTCACAATATCTTTGATTAACGAGCCATCAATCTTCAATATATCGATAGGCAATACCGTCAGATAATTAAAGTTTGAATAACCACTGCCAAAATCATCAATCGCGATAAAGCAATGGTGACGCTTAATTTCTTCAATAAATTTAATCACTCTTCCACTTTATAAATCCAAGCTTTGCGACTCAACTAACTCAAACGTAATGAATTACCTGCAATTTGTTTTTTCCAGCAATGAGAGAATAAGGTGACACGTTTGATTATTTATTATGTCGGCTTGATCTAGGTTTATTGATATTATTTTTTTGTCATTGCAATAAAATAAAAAGCCTTTTTGATAACTATTTGGCTATTTAAATCGTAAACTCTACTTTTTCTCGCATACTCTAAAAATACGGCGGGAAACATACTTAGAACTCAAACATTCTCGTAATCTCATTAACACTTCTGTCGAGTAATGTTGACCATTAACATCGACGATTACCTGCCCAAAGATAAAGAAGTTTTCAGCTTTGATCGCCTGCGTTAATGTTTGCGTCCACATCATCGATTTAGCGCTCTCTAAGTCAGAGATAAGCCAGCATTTAAAAACGTTGGAAACCGATCTTGGGGTAGTCCTATTAAACTGAACAACCAGGCGACAAACCTTCACACCTGTCGGCAAAGAATTTTATCAGCGCTGCATTGAAATTAATCAACTCACCCGTCATGTCTGGCAACAGGCACAATCATCACAAAGCATCGCCAAAGGTATTGTCACCATTAGCGCACCTCATGCCTTAATGGATAATTTTGTCGCCCCCGCTATTGGTGCATTGTTACGACAGCATCCGATGATTAAACCTATATTGATAGCGAGCGATCAACGTCAAGATCTCATTAAAAATAATATCGATATAGCGGTTCGTGTAGGCCAATCTCCAGACAGTGATTATAAACAGCTAAAAATTGGCCAGTTTCAGGATGTGTTATGCGCATGTGAGCATTATATAAAACAGCACCTTGGCGCAGGTGACTTAATTGTTCAAGACTGGACACGAATTAACTACATTGCGAACAGTTGGCAAGGAAATCATGTCAAACATCAATTAACGCATATTAATCAAGACTAGTCTGTATCATTAACGTTTTCTCCACAGCGCACCGAAAATTCGTTGCCAACGGTTGTCGCATTAACCAACGTCGGTGTTGGCATATCGTTATTAGCCACTTTTATTGTTGAAGGTCAATCACAACTACCAATGAATAGTGTTTATGCATTACATTACTATCATGGCGCCAAAGCCGTGGAACTTTGCATAGAAGCCATTAAACTGCAGATGATTGTCCAACATTAATCTAAGAAGTCCAGGGTGAGCAAAAGGCGTTGATCGTTTACGCCATGACATGGAGAGCGGTGCACCAAACCCGCATTTTCATTACCCTGCCAACTTTCACCTTTCATCAAGGCTACGTCTGCACAAGCCAATTGGTTAATACTGTTCGGGTGTGGATATAAACCAGATAACTCATCGGTGAGTCCCTGGTTTCCAGTCCCTAATTTACTGCGATCTACAGTACTATGTGGCAACCATTGGGTACCAGTTCCAGCGTAAGTAGTCACTAAACGGCAAGGGACTCGGTCAACATGAAATCGTGGACACATCGCATCTTTTAACGTTGTTAATCTGAGCCCGACCCGTTTAAGCTCAAAGAGACAACAAAACATGTCGACTAGCAGTGTAATGTTTTCACTTAACGCTTTGGCACAAGCAAACCCTTTAAGCTCATGATGAAGTTCAAACAGTGCATTTTTTGGTGTTAGCGCAGTTACAATTTTCACCGGCTTATCCGACAACAACAAATCATTGATACCAGCAGTCAGTGTTGCGGGTAATGTACGTTGCCAAATCACCATATTTGGCAACTCTTGGTAAATATTCGTTAATATTTGTGGATCACTGCCCTGTGAAATAATACGTCGCTTTACATATTGGGAATCATGCTGGTTGCTGTATTCAGAAGCGCTCATGACGCTTCCTGCCACAGTGGAAAAGGATCCGGCAAAGTACGCCAATAAGCGTTACCTTTAAGTAATTCATCTTCGCTAAGTAAGCAATCGTCAAGCGCTTTGATCATTGATGACTGATTTAAACCTTGACCAATAAATACCAATTCTTGACGCATATCACCAAAAGGTTCAACCCAGTTTTCATGAATCGATGCCAATGTCTCTTTGTCGGTTGGCCAATTATGTTTTGGCTCAGCTTTCCAAAACATTCCCGCAAAACCGTAGTGAGCAATGCCACCCGCCTGACTCCATTGACCAGCAAACTCTGGCCGCGATGCTAGCCAAAAGTATCCTTTTGAACGAATTAACTTGCCATATTGCTTCATATTATGCAGAAATTCATAAAATTTCTCTGGGTGAAACGGTCGGCGTGCCACGTAGCTAAAACTATCAATACCGTACTCTTGAGTCTCTGGTACGTGTTCACCCCGCAGTTCTTTTAACCAGCCAGGTGCCTGTTGCGCCTGTTCGAAATTAAACAGTCCTGTATTTAAAACATCAGCAATATCAACGCCGCCATGTTGAATAGGAATAATACGAGCAACCGTATTTAGGTTCTTTAGCACAGCAATGAGTTGTTCAAGTTCTGACGTTAAAATTAAATCGGTCTTGCTGATCAAGATAACATCAGCGAACTCAACCTGATCAATGAGTAAGTCAGCAACGCTACGCTCGTCATCATCGCCGAGATGCTGCCCCATTTGAGATAAATATGCGGCAGCATCGTAGTCTTTAATAAAATTTACCGCATCGACAACGGTGACCATGGTGTCTAACGTTGCAACATCACTAAGGGATAGATCATTTTCATCAGCAAATGTGAACGTTTCAGCAACTGGTAGTGGTTCAGATATACCCGTTGACTCAATGATCAGGTAATCAAACCTACCGTCGTTCGCTAATTTAGCGACTTCTATCAGCAAATCTTCACGTAGCGTGCAACAAATACAACCGTTACTCATTTCGACTATCTTTTCTTCACTATGATTAAAAGAGACTTCATTGCGCACCATCGCAGAGTCGATATTGATGTCACTCATATCATTAACGATAATGGCAACTTTTAGCCCTTGACGATTATTTAATATATGACGTAGCACCGTCGTTTTTCCCGCGCCAAGAAAACCCGACAAGACTGTGACCGGTAATTTTTTCTTATCAAAATTCTGTAATTCTTTTTTATCTGACATATCTAACTCAATACTTAACATTAAAAACCAATAGTGTTATGTTATAACATTACTTGGATAATTTAAAGATAATTGAACTATATTGTGATATCAGGGAAGGAAATGTGGCTGCGTCAACACTAGTATGCTGTACAACGCCGGCGAATTAGGCTTATCTAAATATTTTGTGGCTACACCGTAAAACGTCCATGGTAAATATCAATACTGCACAGTTCCTACTCTAATTTAGTCACTGGCAAGGAGATCACGTTTATGCATTCCATGACTATCACGGCCCAAAAACCAAAGTGGTGGAACTTTGTATAAAGGTAATCAAACTGCCGATGGGTCGCTTGAATAGCGCGTAGAATATAAGCATTAATATAATGAATGAAGAGGCTTGAGGCAGTGCTTTATTCATCACATGCTGTTATCGCTGCTTATTTTCGGTATATGTACCTGGGAATAATGCATTTGCTAGTGATTTGTATAGCAATATCCATAAAGCAAGCAAACCAAGCCAGTAATATCTAACACCGTCACTTTTAGCCTCGCGTATCTTCGGTTTCATGTATTCATAAGAAAGCAATGTGTTGTTATCTGCCACTAATTTGTATATGCCAGATTAGTATTTTAGTATTCACCGCTAATTCATTAGCCAATGATTTACATATCTTCTTACTAATACCCATAGCTCGAAAAGTGTCTTGATATGAATTAATATAGAGTTCAAAATATTCGATTAACTCATCGGTTTCATCATCAATAAATTGCTCTTTATTGCACTCTATTGAGTCAATTATTATGGTGTATTGATGCGTATCTGAAAGTTCTGTCACGAAATATTTAGGATAAATAAATGCTAGTATTACGAGATTTATTGCAGCAAATAGCGAAATGAATATGATGCGTCGATAACTTGAAGTCTCAGAAGAAAACTCGATGATAAGGCTATCGTCCACCTCTGGTTCTTCCTGTGTTGAACCATTTGGCAGAGGAATTTGATCTTCAGCCTTATAATTTCGACGTTTTAGCTCCTGCTCCAACAGTTGAAGTCTATCGGGAAATTTATCACCATTAATATTGGCTCTGGCATCTAACAATTCACCCAATGTATATTTTGAATAATTAATATCCATAAAAAATCCTTGGCATCTTTATAGTCATCATTGAGGATATATGTCCTAGTCTTCGATCGCCTTACCTGCGCGCAACTCCGGTATGCCTTTAGCAATGTCACCCTCAACATCGTCTTTCTTGACATGTTGGTTGAAAAATCGAAGATGTAGCAAATTAATAATGTCGTTGGTATGCTGCGCATCAACGCTTTTACCCATCTCCAAATAGTGAATAAATGGCGCCATAAAGACTAAGCCAGAAAAATCGGCGTGCATCGCACCGTCGAAAGTATATTGGTTAACGTTGCGATATTGATGTGTGAAAGTGAAGTCATTCATACCTGTATTTCCCGCACTATATAACATGGTAAATGGAGCCTTGAGCGGCGTATTCCAGTGTGAGCCATAATTAAATCCGTCCATGTTAAATCCAGCAAGACAACGAGCATCAGTTTTACAAAATTGAGTGGCTGCAGCACCGCCTCTAGACATACCAAACACACCAAAACCCTTGGCCTTAAGACTAGCGTCGAAGCCTTCAATAGGCGAATTTATCTTATCCCTTGTAATAGGGTCGGCAACAAACGCTATGTCTGCTACCCATTATTGTATTGTGCGGTTGTTGAACTCGATGGTCGATAATAAGTCGCTAAGTGACTCGGAGGACACATTGGGTATTATCGCGTTAATCTCACCACTTAACTTATCGCTTAACATGGCGCTTTGCACAATCTTAGATTTATGGCTGTCGTCGCCCGCTGAATATTGGTTAGCCTGCTCATGTACCAAGTTTAAATCAGCAACAGTGCCGTTATCTGTAATCTGATTAAATAACGCCGAACCTCTCATTTTATGTTGAACATTAATCGACGCAACCGCAGGTAACGCTGTACTTGCGATAACAGTGCCTGCCTGACTAACATTGACCTTAGCACTGGGTATGGATGAGCAATACTAAAAATGACGTAACCGTGGCTTGCCAAATGCTCCATTAATATAGTGTTTTGTTCAGCGACTAAATATAAACCGTGGTTAAAAATTAATACGGGGAATTTGTCGTCAGCCGCCATAGGGCTTTGAATATGGGAATGCGAGTCGCTGATTCAGAACACCCTACAACACTAAATAATAAATCTGACAAAACCTACTCCAACCATGATAAACATGTCGCAAAGTTTATAGGGTAAGTAATGATCATTCTTTGATTTAGAATATACTAAAAACAGATTTGATAAAAAATATTAATTCTTATCAACGTATTTCACTCAATCAATTAGCATTTAGTCGCGCTGATACAAAGACTCAATCACACTTGTTTCTATGGTGTTTGCGTTGATCATATATCCTGCCAGTGCGCCAGACGCGCCCTTTGGTAGTGCAATTTTTTCAACGGACAATGCGTGAATAGTGAATCGATAATGATGTACGCCATGCCCTTTGGGTGGACATACGCCGCCAAATGAAGAGCTACCGTAATCATTGCTGATTTGCGAGCTGCCTTTAGGTGCTAGCGCTTTGCTTGTACTGCCAGCACCGGCGATTAATTGGCTGACATTTTTGTCAATATTTACAATTTGCCAATGCCACCAGCCGCTACCTGTTGGCGCATCGGGATCATATGCGGTGATAGCAAAACTTTTAGTGCCTTTTGGCGCGCCAGACCACGCTAAATGTGGCGACACATCACCACCGGTGCAGCCAAAGCCGTTAAATTCTTGCGCTTTTGACATTAATTGTCCGTGCGCAATATCATCACTAGATAACGTCAAATTGCCTGCGAATGTTGAGGCTGAAAAGCTGAGTGCTATTACAGAAAGAAGTTTAAGAGAGCTATACATGATAATCCTTGTTGGTTTTAAGTTCATGCATAGCATAGCGTGTTATTTTTGTGGCTTTGGCGCGTAAACAGTCATACTTGCGCCCTATTCCGCCATTTTTGTTTTTCGAAGCGCTGAGGGGGTTAAGCCAAAACGCCCTTTAAAACGATCGGTAAATCGTGATGGCGATTGATAGCCACACTTTTGCGCAATAATGGCGACTGACAGCTTTGTAGTTTGCAACAGATGCAAACCTAATCCCAATTTCGCTTGATCCTTAATCTCTTGCACAGTGCTGCCTTCCAACGCTAATTTCCGACGCAGCGTTGATTCACTCATCGCCAATTCATTGCAAATATAGCTAATGCTTATTTCGTCAAAATTCTGCTGACAGAACATGTCGTGTAATCGGTGCCCGATGTTTGATTTACCCACCATGGATAAGATTTCTTGATGACCTAGGTGACAAAGCAGTTCAATAATTTCTCTCTTTCGCAGTGTCCATATAGACTCAGGTGCCCACACGCAGCATTCAATAAATTGCTGTAGGCATTGCTCTAATTGCCTTGTTGTTTCACCAATACAATAATTGTTTTTATACTTGTCAACACCATGTGCATGCGTTGTTTTAATGGCGTTAAAGTCAGCATGTTCAAACTCGATTAGCAGCGAAAAATATTCGTCATCTTTAGGTATATTTCGCATATTGATTGCTGGGCTATCTGCCAAGAATATAAATTGGCCAGTATGACAAATGAGCTCATTGTTTTTGCCCAGTTCTTTTACACCGCTAAGCACAACAATCAACAGCGGTTTTGCAATAGGCACATTACGCAGATTTTGCTCTTTAATCGATGTGTAGACAGCAAAAGGAAGATGACGATTTTCTTTCACTGTTTTTTTTATGGTATTGAGTAGAGGTGACATGACATGCTCTATGTGAGAAAGAAAATGCTGAGATAAAACAACCGACGCTAAGTTATCACCAACATAATAGCGATGCAATGTACCAGTAACATTCGTTTTTTACCCGCATTTTTCATACAACACTTGCATCCACTGTATTAGTGTATTGCTTTAATAATACACGTTAGGTTTTTAGAGAGTTCAATGAAGCCATTTATTATTTCACCAAGTTCAGGCATACCCATTTATCGGCAACTTTTTAGCCAGATAGAACTGATGGTGCTCAATGACCGCCTAAAAGAAGGTGAGGCACGGCCCTCCGTTCGTAGTGTGGCGATGGATCTTGAAATCAATCCGATGACTGTCTCAAAAGCTTATGGCCTGCTAGAAGAGCGCGGCTATTTAACCCGTCTACGTGGTAAAGCGATGGTGGTGGCAAAACAAGAAAATAGCGTTAGCACGCAAGAAAAAGAAACCTTACTTAATGAAATGATTACACAATTAATAAACGACGCCGCTTGCATGGGCATTGAACCACAGCAAGTTTTAACAACTCTCAAGCAACATATTAATACTCAAACGCATAAAAAGGACACCTGATGACAAATATAATCTCAGTTAATGAATTGGTAAAAAAGTATGATAGTCAGGTAGTGCTTGATGGATTAAACATTCAAATACAGCAAGGTGACATTGTTGGTTTGCTGGGTAAAAATGGCGCGGGTAAATCAACCTTTTTAAAGTGTCTGCTCAATATCCTTCCCAGCGACTCAGGCGAAATAGCCCTATTCGGTGAAGCTAATGATTGTTTATCTGCTGCCAGTAAAAACAAGATTGGCTACGTTGGACAAATTAGTGATGAAATTTCATGGTTGTCGGTTAATGACCTCGTTAAATATAGAAAACGATTTTATGTGCAATGGTCCGATGAATTAGTCGAGCGACTCATTCAAAAATGGCAGATAGACGCCACTAAAACACTGCCAGAGCTATCTGTGGGTCAAGAGCAAAAAGTCATGATCATTTTAGCGCTGGGTCATCAACCGCAATTATTAATCCTTGATGAGCCAGCGTCAGCATTAGACCCTATTGCCCGCAGAGCTTTTTTAAAAGAGTTGGTGACATTAGCAAGCGATCAGCAAATCACCATTATCTTTTCCACC
>JABSRV010000017.1:17365-27893 GCA_013214905.1 Psychrobium sp.
CATATCACCTCTGATTTAGAGCGTGTGGCCAATAAAGTGGCTATTTTAGAGCGAGGCATCATCAGCTATTTTGATGACCTTGACGCCATTAAAGAAAATGTCGTTGGGCTGACAGTTCATGTTAGTGAAGATTTGCAAATGCGCGTACCTCATCTCATTTGCAGTCACCAGCGCGGCGAATACTTACACTGCGTCGTATCAACATTAGATCAAACATGGCTTGGGCAAACTCGCGCGTTAGGTCGTGATGTAACCATCAACCCAATGGCGCTTGAGGATATATTTTTGGAGCTTATGAAGTGATCTATAAAGTATTACTAGGAGAGGACCTCAAGAAAGCCACCATGACTTCATTTGTGATGTTGCTAGTTTTTGCTGGTTTGAACATCTATATGGATAAAAATATCGCTAACGGCTCTATGGCGCTCATAATTTTCGTGATTCATAGTGTCCTCAGCTCCCGAATGGCCGAGTCCCTTATCTTAATCAGCAATAATTCGATGTCAGGCGTGATTCCTAATTATGCGGCGAAATTTCGACAACCACTAATGATCATGATTGCGTGCAGCTTATTGCCATCATTACTTTTTATTGAAAATCCAATATTTTTCCTTGGTTTTATGACCGCTTTGCTCGCAAGCGCTGTCATCCACTTACTCATACCCCAACCGTCTTATTTGGCTTTCGTGTGGATCGCGATGATTATTACAACCACTACCAAGCCTGAAATCAAGTACTTGGTGGGCGATCATTTACCGCAGATATTACTCTTTGCTATTCCACTAACACTAATCGGTCTCTATTATCTCTGGTGCAACGTTGAGCGCCGTATCATCAACACAGCGCCCAAACAGCCAACAACTGTGGCAACCGCTTTAACAAAGCCTGCCAGCATCGCGAAGCTGTTAGTGTCACCAATAAGACTCTATCGTAAATTGTCACGATGGAGCAGCAATCTGGATTTCAATTATTATCGGAAAAAACTTCGCTCCCCTGCACCGATGTCTGCTCGACAATTAATAGCAACGGCTTGTCAAAGCGAAGAATCACAGCATGGGGCTTTTTTTGTAACGATATCTATAGTCACTGTGCTCTTTTTAGGGCTAGGAAAGGTTGTCGACGGCCCATATTATTCTATGCTGCTTGGCGTGGTTAACGTTTTTCCTGCCATGATGTTTATTTTAGGGATAATGAATATCAACCGCGCCATTAGCACAAGAAAAAATTATTTACGGGAAATGTCGATTCAGATGCCGATATTTAGTGATATACAATTTTTTCACGACAATTATTGGGTTATTTATTTTCGATTCAATTGAGCTATTTAGCCTTTGTAATACTTGCCTATTTTGTCCTGTCCATAGAGTTTGAGATAGGCAATGGCAACGATCACTTTGTCATTAACGTTATATTGATTGGGATCATTTGGGGCCTAATTCGTCATTCATCATTACTATGTATCTGGCGCCAGAAAAAGCGTTTAAAAATGAATATATTCAAGCATCTAGAGCTGGGTAGCGCAATATTGATAATACCTTACATTATCGTCTTTAAAACAACGGACTATCTTTGGCAAGAACCTTATTTCCCCCCTGTTGCGTTGGCAGTGTTGTTATGGTTAGGCTATAACGTTTATCAAAGTCAAAAGAGAGTATTTGGCTAATCAGTTAAAGGCTGTTGCGATTGCTTCAGTCAACCGAGCGACAAATATTTCTTTACCGCAATGACTTTTAATTATAGACTTCTAGCCATCTAAACGATTAAGGAGTCTATGATGACTTTAGCAACATTTGGCGGCGGCTGTTTTTGGGGCGTTGAAGCATTCTTCCGCCAGCAAAACGGCGTTATTGACGCTATCTCAGGTTATGAAGGCGGTGACACCCTCAATCCAACTTATCAAGACATTTGCACTGGCGCGACGGGTCATGCCGAGGTAGTGCAAGTTAGCTTTGACGAATCACTCATTTCTTATGAGCAGCTATTGGTTATATTTTTTGGTCATCACAACCCAACACAGCTTAATCAACAAGGTGTCGATGTCGGCACGCAATATCGCAGCGCGGTGTTTTATCATGATGAGCAGCAACAACTATTAGCCCAGCAATATATTAGCGACTTAACCAGTCAGCAAATATTTGGCACTAAGAAAATTGTTACCGAGGTCACCAAGGCAGCTACCTTTTATAAAGCTGAAGAATATCATCAAGATTATTTAGCGAAAAATGGCTTCGGCAGTTGTCACTTATAAATTCTTTAATAGTTGCATTTAGAGCACGATGATGAAGAAGACAATCTACTTTTTACCCGGCGCGATGTGTGATGACGCATTATGGCAAAACGTATTTCCATTGCTTTCGCCCGAGTTATCCCCCGTCGCGTTGACCTTACCGCCACTAGGTAGTATCGACGACATTGTTAAGCAATTAGCAGCGAACTTATTACAATATTGCCCAGAGCTGCCGATTAATTTAGTCGGTTTCTCTATGGGCGGATACATCGCGTCGAGTCTTGCGGTGCAGGCCCCAGCGAAGATTAAGCAACTAATGATCATAGCCAATACGCCAATGGCGTTGCCAGCAAATGAAGTGACTCAACGAGCGCGCATAGTCAGTGCGGTAGAAAAATATGGTTATAGCGGCATACCCAGCCAGCGTATAGCTCAATTACTAGCACCTTGTAACGCCAATAAGCAGTCGATTATCAATACTATAAAGGCAATGGATAAGCGCGGTGGTCAGCAGATGTTGCTCAATCAGTTCAAGGGTGCGACCACGCGTGTTGATTTGTTAGCGCAGCTGGATGGAGCAGCGTTTTCAAGCTGTTTTGTTTATGGCGATCAAGACAATTTAGTGAATCATCAAGCAATAAACTCGTTGAGTAGTGAGCGTATAACACTGCAAACTATTGATAATTGCGGTCACATGAGCCCACTGGAAGCGCCGCAAGCCGTAGCTGATAGTATTAATCGTTATTTTAGTTAGTCATTGCCAACAACCTATATATCAGCGAAAAGCGCTTTAATACGCGCTTGATGATTGCACATTACCTTGGCCTGATAATCGACACTTTGCATTTCGAGCAAACGGCTATAGGTTCTCTCAAAGGCAGCGGTCACTCGTCCGCCTTGATAAAGTGAGTTCATTGGCACGTCACTGCGGATCACAATCAATTTCTGTCTGTCGTAAAACTCATCCACCAGCGCAATAAGTCGCCTAGCCACGTCATCTAACAGGCCGACTTCAATGGGACTCGCTGGGGAAATTAAATAATTAGTATCACCATCTTCGGTGCCCTTGACGACTGTCACAATATTGACCTTGCCACCCAGTTGCACCACGTCACTTAATAACAACACATTGAACTTATCGGCTAATTTAATGTAATCATTTTGACTGCGCGGACCATCACACAACGTCATAAAGTCAAACCATACAGCGCTATCATTAACGGCCTTTACCGGTAATTTTCGATTAAAAATCTCGATGTTTAGATTTTCCTCAGCGGTTAGATTCACTTGATCAGCGTAATCTAATAATCCTTGCTGATGCTTAAAATAAATGGCGTTATATTGGGTGAACGTAGTGCGGTAATCAATATCACCGTCTAATGAGAAATATTGTAAATGACGCTTAATTAACGCAATGGTAGGCAGGAATCGATCGCGAGCTAAGCCGCCTGCGTACAAATCCTTTGGCGCGGTGTTTGAGGTAGCAATGATCATCACCTGATGTTTATGCAAGGCATTAAACACGCCGCCAAGTAACATGGCATCGGCAATGTCATTGACAAAAAACTCATCGAAGCATATCACCCTAGCCTGCTGTGCTAGCTCTTTGGCAATGTAATCAAGGGGATCAACCTGCCCCTGAATTTCGGTGAGTTTTTGGTGCAGCAAGAACATGAAATGATGAAAATGCAAACGCATTTTTGGCGCTGTAACCTGTTCGAAAAACATGTCCATCAATAACGTTTTTCCGCGACCAACGCGGCCATGTAGATACAATCCTGTTAGCGAATGCTGCTTACTTTGCTTAACGCCATCTTCTAACGCGGTCAGGCGCAATGATAATTGCTCAATGGCGCTTTGCTGCAAGGCATCAACCGCAAGGGTCTTGTCCTTAATTAATTGTTGATATTTATCATTGAGAGATTGGTTCATGGAACGCTTAATTAAAGATATTTGGCAGCACTATATAGCAAGTGCGTGCTTTATTCTTATTTTTTAAAGTCTGCTGGCTGCGATAGGACGTGTTGGAGGATTGTCGTGATGCTTGGGTTGCAAGCATCACTAACAAACACCTATTTGGCTAATTCTACAAATACCGCTGTATACATTTTTAGGTTAAGTACAAATTGATCCATGGTGATGAATTCATGTTCAGAGTGACCGCTATATACCTTGCCCGGCATGGTAGGTCCAAAGCTAACCGCACTTGGGAACAATCTTGAGTTAGTGCCGCCGCCAATCGCTACAGGCTTGGCATCTTTGATACCAGTGTAGTGCGAGAATACACGCATCAAGGTTGGAACTTGAGGTGCGCTTGTTTGCACAAATGGCGCTTTTAGGGTGATTGAAACGTCGGTCATTACGACATCATTATCACGTTGCCATTCACGCAAGACCTTATCGAACTGACCATAAACCAAGGCGTGTGACTTACCACGTGGTCGGCGAACATTAATATTAAGCTGTATGCCATTGGCAAGCTGTTTAATAACGGTGGCTTGTACAGTCATTGGTCCCATAAAGTCGTCGCTATAAGCTACTTTACCGAATTTATTACCGTATAAGTCAGTACCCATGTTGTCATTGATAAAATTAACCAAGGCGCCACTGGCATTTTGTTGCCATTGCACAGCACTTAAAATGTCTGCCAAATGGGTGATAGCATTAACGCCGTTTTTCGGTCGAGACGAATGGGTAGACTTACCCGTTGCAACTATCTTAAACGCCTTGCCTTGCATCGAGAACGTATATGTCATGCCTTGATGACTCGCCGCTTTAGCCTTGATTTGACTAATAACCTCGCTGCTGGCATGTTCGATGGTCGCGCTAGAGTCTTCTGGAATTTGACTGCCAAAAAAACCGCCGCCAAAGGCGCTTAAATGCATACTGTTTTTGTTAATATTTTTATGCTCAAATGTCATGCTAACCGTGCCATAACCCTTCTCAGCGGTCACTGCAGGGTATTGCGAGTCTAAGGTGATGTTCATTTGTGGCAAAGTATTTGTTTTAATGAATTCAATCAATGGTTGCCAATCAGACTCTTCCGCCATGTAAACGTATAACTCTATGCGTTTGTTTAGCGCTATTTTCATGTCCTTAATCGATTTCATCGCATACATCGCATTAACGATAGGCGCCTTGTCATCTTCGGTGCCGCGGCCAATCAGCTTGCCTGGCTCGCTTGTGATATCAAGATCATAAGGTGATTGTGCCCATTTACTCGGTGTTGCAGGTTGCACATCACCGTGGGTGATGATGCCAAGCCTATCTTCGCTATCGCCCAGACCAATAACCACTAAATAACCGTAATCGGTGTAGTCTAAACCAAGTGCCTTCGCTTGCTTTGCCAGTTCTTGTTTAAAGGCAATGTGCACGGGGTTGTCATTGGAGCGTACGCCCTCAACTGCCACTGTATTAAATTTCACTAGCGCTCTTAAGCTCTCGACCATTTGCTGCTGATAAGTATTAGCGGCATAAACAGCTACCTTGTCAGTGGCAGGGTCAAGGTCTGTGCTTGAATGAGTGGTTGCCTGTGCGGATGTCACTAAGGCAGCGATAAGGGATAAACATAATGCGGTTTTCTTAAACAAAATAAACTCCAAAAAATACTCTTAATAAATACTGTAAAAACTAATTTGGTTGAACTATACACAACTATGCCCAAAATCACTGGGCTTGGATCTGCTGTGCAATACGCTGCACATCATCTAATACGCGCAGCAAATTGCCGCCCCATATCTTACCAATCTCGCTTTCGCTATAACCGCGTTTAACCAATTCTAAAGTGACATTGAATGTTTGTGACGCGTCATTCCAGCCGTCAATGCCACCGCCGCCATCAAAATCAGAGCTAATGCCAACGTGATCAACACCGATCAGCTTAACCATGTAGTCGATGTGATCAACAAACACGCTAATATTGGCGTCATGTCTGGTTTTTAAATACGAGCGAAAGGCCACGGTTTGCACCACGCCGCCATTCTTCTTTAGTGCTAATAATTCTTCGTCGTCTAAATTTCGACTGTGATCATACATCGCGCGGCTCGCAGAGTGAGACGCGATGACGGGTGCTTTAGATAGCGCCATCATTTGCAGGTTGGCGGTTTTAGACGGATGAGATATATCAACCATCATGCCCCATTTATTCATTTCTTTTAGCACGTCACGGCCCAAATCACTGAGCCCGTTGTGCAGCCAAATGTTATCTTTGTCGCCAGTATTAGAATCGCTTAACTGGCTGTGACCATTGTGAGCGAGTGACATATAACGCGCCCCAAGATCGTAGAATTTTTTGACATTGCCAACATCGCTGCCAATGGGATAGCCATTTTCAACGCCAATCATCGCGACTTTTTTACCACTTTTAAGAATGCGGCGAACGTCTGCGGAGCTTAACGCCAACTCAATTTGATCAGGCGCAATGTCGTTAACTAAGCGATGAATAGAGGCAAACTTGGTCATCGCCTGGCGGTGCGCCTTGGCATAACCGGCATCATTGAGTTCTCGTTGTTTGGTGTAAACAATAAGCCATGAGACGTCTAGGCCACCTTCCAACATTTTTGGTAAGTTGACCTGATTGTTCAGACGCATAGTGTAGTTTTTGTCGGCGACGAAATTGGCGTTGCTGAAATCGTTATGGGTGTCGAGTACAATGCCTCGCTGATGAATAGCTTTCGCTTTGGCAATTAACAAATTTTGTTCGCTGTCTTTATGTTGCCCATGGGCTAACGTTTGGCCGCTCAACAAGGCGCTAATACACGCCGCTAATACACAATATCTAAGCTTCATTTTTAACTCCGTCAATTTCAATGCGCTCGATTATAGGATTATTTCACTATAAAAATAAAGCCTTTAACCGCGCTATTTTTAGCGCTATTGCACGGTGCTGACAACAAAATCAATTAAAACGAAAATTATACTAGTCACAGCGCGCTAGGCTAGGTAAAATATGCCGCTATTTTTTGCGCGCAGTGATGAGATTATTTTTATGGCCAAGAAACTATTAATTAAGACCTGGGGTTGCCAGATGAACGAATACGATTCATCTAAAATTGGCGACTTACTTAACGATTTCCACGGTTACGAGCTAACCGAGGATCCTGAAGAAGCAGACGTATTGTTACTCAATACCTGTTCAATTCGTGAAAAAGCTCAGGAAAAGGTATTCCATCAGCTTGGACGCTGGAAGCATTTAAAAGAAGCTAAACCAGGCGTTATTATCGGCGTTGGTGGTTGTGTTGCTTCGCAAGAAGGTGCGGCGATCCGTGAACGTGCGAAGTTCGTAGACATAGTCTTCGGCCCGCAAACGTTGCATCGATTGCCTGAAATGATTTCTCAGATTAATGCCGGTGAAAAAGCGGTTATTGACGTGAGTTTCCCAGAAATTGAGAAGTTTGATAACTTGCCTGAACCCAAAGCCGATGGCGTAACAGCTTTTGTATCGGTGATGGAAGGTTGCAGTAAGTACTGTAGTTTCTGTGTGGTGCCTTATACACGTGGTGAAGAAGTTTCACGCCCGTTGGATGACGTATTATACGAAGTGGCTGCGCTTGCTGAGCAAGGCGTTCGTGAAGTGAATTTGTTGGGTCAAAATGTTAACGCCTATCGCGGCGCGACGCATGAAGATGACATCTGTGATTTTGCTGACTTGTTACGCTTAGTCGCAACAATCGATGGCATTGACCGTATTCGTTATACCACCAGTCACCCGATGGAATTTACCGATGCCTTAGTGGCGGTATATGCTGACCTACCTGAGTTGGTTGATCATTTGCACTTGCCTGTGCAATCGGGTTCAGATCGTATTTTGACGTTAATGAAGCGTAACCACATGGTGATCGAATTTAAAAAGACCATCAAGCAATTACGTAAAATTCGCCCAAACATTGCGATGAGTTCAGATTTCATTATCGGTTTCCCAGGCGAAACAGTGGAAGACTTTGAAGCAACGATGAACCTGATCCAAGAAGTTGATTTTGATATGAGCTTTAGCTTTATCTACAGCGCCCGCCCTGGTACGCCAGCGGCTGATTTGCCTGATGATGTGAGCGAAGAAGAGAAAAAGCAGCGTTTGTATTTGTTGCAAAATCGAGTCAGTCAGCAGGCGCTTCGCCATGCCCGAAACATGCTAAATACTACGCAGCGTATTTTAGTTGAAGGCCCGTCGAAGAAAAACCCAATGGAATTACGCGGTCGTACCGAAAATAACCGTGTGGTAAACTTTGAAGGCCCGCATACACTCATTGGTGGTTTTGCCGATGTGAAAATTGTTGATGTATTTAGCAATTCTTTACGTGGTGAATTTATTCATGGCGAAGATCAGATGGGATTACGTGTGCAAACGTCACCAGCCTCTATTTTGAAACGTCATAATGAATCAATTGACGTTTCGGGTGTCGGAACTTATACACCCTAGTTAATTTATGCTGTAAAATGTGCTTATTCATTTGAATAAGCACATAACATACAAGGAATTTACCGCTTTTGGCTAAAAACATAGTGACCATAGATATCTATATGGAGCCGACAACTCAGGCTCGATTAGCTAATCTTTGCGGCCCATTAGATGACAATTTGAAACAAATTGAACGTCGTATGGGTGTTGAAATATCACATCGAGATAACTTATTTCAAGTGGTAGGACGCCCAGAAATTGCCAAACCGGTAAGTAACATGCTGCGTGACCTTTATATTGAAACCCAGCCAGTTAAAGGCGTGATGACCGACATCCTGCCCGACACCGTTCATCTTGCGTTAGAACAATGCCGCGCCTTGCAACAAAATCCAGATCAAAACAGTTACGGCAAAGAGCTATATATTAAAACCCGCAAGGGACTGATTAAGCCACGTAATGCCAATCAGCAAGAATACGTCGCCAATATATTAAAACATGATATTACCTTTGGTATAGGCCCAGCTGGTACGGGTAAAACATACCTTGCCGTTGCTTGTGCCATTGACGCGTTAGAGCACCAAAAAGTTCGCCGTATTTTACTCACCCGCCCTGCGGTTGAAGCCGGTGAAAAACTAGGTTTTTTACCTGGTGATTTAAGCCAAAAGGTCGATCCATACTTGCGCCCATTATATGATGCATTATTTGAAATGCTCGGCTTTGAAAAAGTCGCACACCTTATCGAAAAAAATGTCATTGAAGTGGCTCCCCTCGCTTACATGCGCGGACGCACCTTTAACGACGCTTTTATTATTTTGGATGAGTCGCAAAATACCACCGCTGAGCAAATGAAAATGTTTTTGACCCGCATTGGATTTAATTCTAAAGCGGTAATAACCGGTGATATTACACAAATTGATCTGCCACATCATGTGACCAGTGGCCTGCGTCAATCCATTGAAGTATTAGGCGGCATCACTGATATTAGTTTTAACTTTTTTGAGTCAGGTGATATCGTGCGTCATCAATTGGTCGCACAAGTTGTCGATGCTTATCAGCGTTTTGACACGCTTCAGTCTCGTTTAAAAGCCGAAAATAAAGCACAGCGTTTAAGCCTTGACTCATCACCATCAACACAAGAAAACAGTTAATGATCGAACTTGATTTACAAATAGCTTGCAGCGAAGACAATCTACCCAGCGTTGAACAATTTGAACAATGGCTCAACGCTGCGCTTAACGCATATAAACCCAACGCCGAAGTCACCATCCGATGCGTCGATGCATCGGAAAGCCAAGAATTAAATAATGATTATCGTGGCAAAGACAAACCAACCAACGTATTGTCTTTTTCATTTGACGCGCCGCCAATGATCGAAATCGATTTATTAGGCGACTTAGTTATCTGTAAAGAGATAATTGAGCACGAAGCAATCGCCCAAGAAAAGACGCTTAACGATCACTGGGCTCACATGGTTGTGCACGGTGCGCTGCATTTGTTGGGCTTTGATCATATTGACCCAGATCAAGCCATTGAAATGGAATCGTTAGAAAAAGAAATTTTGCTCACATTAGGCATTGACGATCCCTATCGTGACGATTTAGTATAATTGACATTAAATTTGCGCTTAATTTTTAAGCGTGAATAACATAGAGCTTGGCACGCCAAGCCATCATAGAGTAGGAAAGAAAAACACTAATGAGTGAAGACAAACCTCCAAGTAGTCAAACAACTAGCAAATCTTGGTTAGACCGCCTGAGTCAAATGTTTCAGGGAGAACCACAAAATCAAGAGGAATTAGTTGAATTTATTCAAGATGCAGAAGATAGAGATCTCATCGATCAATACACCAAAGACATGTTCCATGGCGTGCTTAACGTATCTCGAAAGCGTGTTCGTGACATTATGAT
>JABSRV010000017.1:27903-34262 GCA_013214905.1 Psychrobium sp.
GATCCCTCGAGCACAAATGGTTGTATTAGAAAAAAACCATACGATTGCACACGCCGTCACTATTATTACCGACTCAGCCCATTCCCGTTTTCCAGTCATTAACGAAGACAAAGATAATATCGAAGGTATGTTGCTCGCTAAAGATCTCATTCCCTTGCTCGGCAATGGAAGTGCAGACAACAAGTTAATTAAAGACATCATTCGTCCTTGTATTATCGTTCCCGAAAGTAAAAAAGTTGATGTCTTGCTGCGCGAATTTCGTGCCAAACGCTATCACATGGCTATTGTTGTCGATGAATATGGTGGTGTATCTGGGCTTGTAACCATCGAAGATATTTTAGAAGAAATCGTTGGTGAAATCGAAGACGAATTTGCTGGTGACGAAGAAATCCTCGAAGACATTAAAAAAGTGGGTAAGCAAGTTTACTCCATTCAAGCTTTAACCACCGTTGAAGATTTCAATCACTATTTCGATAGTCAATTGGAAGAAAGCGACGTTGATACCATTGGCGGTTTAGTGTCTAAAGCATTTGGCCATTTGCCAAAACGCGGTGAAGAAATTATCGTTGAAGGCTATCAATTTAAAGTCATTAATGCCGACTCTCGTCGTTTAGTGCAATTACAGGTTAAAGTGCCGACGACTCAGTCTCAAACTTAATCAGAACTTAGTTAGCAGGAAGCTTTTCATTGTCTAGACTATTTAATACTAAAAACGCCCTTAATGGGCGTTTTTTTATCGCTCAGTTCATGCTGTCTATTTTGGTCGGCGTTGTGTGCCATTTCAGTTTTTCCCCCTATCAAATGTCGTGGCTAGCACCGCTAAGCATCGCCATTTTATTCACCCAAATTAGCTGCCTAAAGACCATTAGTGTCAAACAAAGCTGCTTACTAGGTTTTGGATTTGGCTTGGGCATGTTTATCAGCGGTTTACGCTGGATCCACGTGTCCTTGGATACCTATGGCGGCTTACCGCTACCCGTCACGTTACTACTAATGGTGTTGTTATGTGCCTATTTAGCACTCTACCCTGCGCTGGCCTGTTATCTGTTTGCAAAGTTTAACGGTGATAAAAGTCAGCCTAAGCCCGTGAGCAATGCACTGTTGTTTGCCAGCTTATGGACCGTTACTGAGCTATTACGCGGCAGTTTACTCACCGGATTTCCTTGGTTATGGCTTGGTTATAGCCAGACAGAGGGGATTTTGAGTCAAAGTGCGGCGAGCATTGGCGTGATCGGACTGAGTTTTACAATTACCGTGTTAGCTGCACTAGCGGTTAATTGTTGCAAGGGCTCAAAGTCGGCGGTTGGTTCACTGATTATTGCCTGCGCCATCATCTTTGGTCTGACGCAAATTAAAACCATTGTCGAGCTAGACGAGCAAGTTGATTTTGCGCTAGTACAAGGCAATATAGCGCAAGAAGCTAAATGGCAAGCTGACAAGATGTGGCCAACTATTTCAACCTATATGAATATAAGTCGTGAGCATTTTGACGCCGACATCATTATTTGGCCGGAAGCTGCGATGTCGGCAGTGGAGTCTTGGGTACAAGATTATCTGAAAATGATGGATCAGGCCGCAAGCTACAATTCAACGGCGATAATCACTGGCATTATCGGCCGTGAGAAAATCAAAAAACTTGATAACGATGACGCTGACGCCGCCTTTTATAAAAATGATTATCGTTTTTATAATGCGATTTTGACGGTAGGCAATGATAAGCGACGCGTGCAAGAGTCTGGACACTATCAAGCGTCACATGACAATAGATATTACAAACATCAGTTACTACCTATTGGTGAATTTGTGCCCTTTGAGGATATTCTACGGCCTTTGGCGCCGCTATTTAACCTACCGATGTCTGCATTTTCACGAGGTGATTGGGCTCAGCCAAATTTGAATGCTGTTGGTTATAAGATCGCACCGGCGATATGTTATGAAATTGCATTTCCTGAACTGGTGCGCGCGAATGTGCGCCCAGATACTAACTTCATTGTCACCATTTCCAATGACGCTTGGTTTGGACACTCTATTGGTCCTATGCAGCACATGGAAATAGCGCAAATGCGCGCTATTGAACTAGGTCGTCCGTTATTACGAGTGACCAATACAGGCATCACCGCTGTTGTTAGCATTGACGGGCGTATTAGCTCGCGCCTGCCACAATTCGAAGAAGGCGTCTTACGCGCCAAGGTGAACTTGGTTAACGGCACAACCTATTATTATCACTTGGGAAATATGCCGACTATCGTCCTGTCAACAGTGCTCATCATGTTAATTGGCGCCATGAACTTAACGACACGGCGGCGCCGTCGATACAGTTTATAAGGATTAATTGGCACTGTTTTCGTCTTCTTTGATCCGTTTTAAATGCGCTGCTGATGGCTTCAAAGATGCGAGCATTGCCAATATTGTTCGCCCTAGCGACACTTAACTATTCGTTTGGCCATGGCTAATCTAATACCAATTACACTAAATAATTGCCCACTTGTGCTGGCCAAAATTAACGATAACAGCGTTGCTCTCAATAGCTAGCTATTACTCAATCGAGCGAGTTGTTTGTGTTTTGTACAAGGCAGAGCCTATGTGTGTAGCTGGCCGTATAAATCTCAAACAAACGCTGCCCGAAGGGTTCAACTAGTGGCGCCCTTTGCAGCGTTATTCGTCTTTCACTTGTGACTGCATGGATGCAATGGATGGATACATTAGGGCAATGCAAGAGCATATTGCCGAGGAGACAAAGCCGGGAATAACCAGGCCACAATCCTCATGCCTTGCTCAGAACACCCCTAGTTGAATAAAATTCAAGCGCAAAAGATCAACAGACCCTAATGTAATTGCTATAACGACGATGGCAATAGCCAAACTTGGTGCATGCCATTCACCTATCAGCATGCCATCACTAACCTGCCAGAGCTTTAATTTTTGCTTAGGAGACCCCGTTATAAACCATTGATTATCATCTGAAAAAACACTGGTATTGAATTGCACAAATCGGATATTTGAGTGCAGCGATGATAATCGCTCGCCACTGGCTGTTGTCCAAAATGTACGCTCTTTCACGGTGTCGATGGTAAATGCTAATGTGCCATCGCTATTGAGACTTACGTGACTCACTCTGGTTTTATGGGGCAATACTTTTAATGTCTAACCGTTGCCGGTTTGCCATAAAACCGCAGTTTTGTTACTTGATCCCGTTAAAGCAATAAGGCCATCGTCAGACAAAGCAACACTATTGACGTCAAGTCGGTGTTTTTGTACATCTTAACCGTGTTGCTAACCGTATTAATGATGCTCGTTTCCCCAGATCTAGTGCCCAATAACATGTGATTACCGTTAGCTGATAATGCAATGTCATTAATGATATTATCGCCCAGCATCCACTGACATAATAGTCGCCTGTGCTTAGCGAATATCGCTGCACCGTAATACGGTTTGAAATAACAAATGATTGATTGTCTTTGGCAATCTTAACAATCTCAATATGGTTGGTGTTTTCACCAGCCAAACATGGGATATGCAACGTCGATAATACATTGTTCCACAAACAAACACCGCGCGGGTTGGCAATGACACTAAATTTTCCATCATGAGATAACGCCGATGGCGCGATGGCATCTTCGCTATGACTAGTATCAATTAAGGATTGAGAAGTATATGTATCGTCAAATATGCATGCTTGTAGCATCAAGAAAAGCATTAAAGTGGTGATTTTTTGATAATATTATTCCGATAAAGGCAGTAGGGATAGCTTAGTACGTTATCAGTTCACTTGTATTGGAGCAACGGATAATCGTAGATGAAAAAAAGCACCGCTTGATTGCTCAGCAGTGCTTCTATTCTTTAACCTAAGGCTATTTGTAACTATTGTGCATGACCTGTAGCTGTTCATCACCCAGCCATTTGTTGCAAGTTTTAGGAGACAAAAGAGTCGGAAACTCTTTTTAACAACGTGAGTTGGCCAGCTATGCTGGTGAACTACACGGATGTAGTTCATCAAGCGCGGAGTTTATACGCATAAATGAGCACTTTCGACAACAAAATGGTGACAAACGGCAAGACGCCCAATAGTTACGGCTATTTAAGTTCTAGAGCAACCGCTTCCACTATTTTTTGTGGGCGCTCAAGGTATAACGAGTGTTGCAGTAATACCGCATTATCATTAACAATAAGCACCATTGCCGGAAAAGAAGTGGTCTGAATAAGCTCTTGCAGCTCTTCAATATCGACTAACGCGTATTGCGCGTCTTTGCTCAATTCAGATTTAAACACTTTACCCGGAGGCGATAATTTAAATTGTGCAATAACCGGCTCAAAATCGCTTTTACTCATCAACGCATTACCATTAGTAAAATGCTCTTTTTGCAATGCATTCAATACATCTAAAGACTTTGCCGGTTGTTTTTCCTCTATCCACGCCATCAAATTAGCCATCATGATGCCATTTTTAGGACTATTTGCAGATTGTACATAATCCTTAGAGAATTTAACGTTGCTTTGTACTTTAACCGCATTCACTTGGTCTAAGCCTGCGCTATCGCGCCCGTCATAATGAGCGCAATGCCAAAGATGAATCGCCATGTCTGGATATTCTTCATGCAGCGCATTTAAGATAGGAGTACTTGCGTAACTCCAAGGGCAATGGGAGTCGTACAAAAAGAATAACTCGAGATTGTTCATGTGACAGCCTTGATAAAATGATTTCTGCGGCGATTTTAATTACTCTGCCCGCATTATACAAATTTTAATTGCTATATTTGTGACATAAATTAGCCTGTGACGTAATGCCAGCCGTTTATTGGGCTCACATGAATAAGGGATTATTCTATGGTGTACTCTATGTCGTCGTCCTCAATTGTAACTGAACAATTATCTTGCTCGTCTAAAGCCCTAAGAAGTTGCTTTGACAGCATCGGCACAGTTTTCTGGTGCAATAGAACGTCATCATAGAGATCATCAATCTGCTTAGCGAGCGCATCAAGGTCAAAGGGCTTAACTAAAAAACCTGATACACCGCTTTGAATACTTTGCTTAACGTCACAAAGCTTCTTATTACTCGTTACCATCAAAAAAGGCAAGGTAACAGTGGCGTGAGATATGCGTATTGCTTGGAGTAGTGCAATGCCACTTAGCTTTGGCATATTCCAATCGCAGAGCACCAAACTAAAATGTTGTTGCTTAATGAGCGCTAACGCCTCTTTGCCGTTCTGGGCTTCAACGATATTACAAAGCTGAAGAGCATTGAGCATCTCTTTGATTATTGCGCGCATATAACCCACATCGTCAATAATAAGAATTTTCAATTGCGAACTAACTTGTTCTGAATATTTCTTAAGCATGGCACACTCCCTGTCAACTCGACTTTTTGGGTCGGTCCAAAGCAAAACTCAATTTACTTGCTCTTCAAACAATCTTCCAAAGCTATCACAAATCAAGTGATTAAAATAGCAACAATGGCTAGTGTCTGTATGTAATCATTTGTTAATGAATATGATTTCATAGAATGAATTCTGATTTTTCGCATACAATAGCATTAATTAGTCCTCATGTTATCTGACTACCCCCTACATAAACTTCGCAATTTAGCAATGAACACCAGTATGAAACTTCTCGTCGCCGACATGTCGAAAAAGAAGGGTTTATTTACGGGTTGGGTTTGGGGATTTACAAGGGATTTGAGATTCCATTGCCTACCTTTGGCTATCTCGGTGAAAAGCTTAATATTATTGGCCCTTTTGTTAGTTATCACCTTTTAAAGCAAGATGTTTTTCAGTTCTCCGCTAACCTGTCACCTCGTTTTAATGGTTTTTATTCCAACGATGCAGATATTTTTAAAGGCATGGACGAACGTCAACTATCTCTCGATGCTGGCTTTTCTCTAATTTACAAGAAAGACAACTGGAAACTAAAAAGCTCGGCCATGTTCGATGTATTAGGCCGTTCAAGCGGTTATGAAGTTTCAACGCAATTGGGTAAGCTGTTTCGCTTTGGCTCTGTTTTTGTTGAGCCAAACGTTGGATTGAGTTTTCTAGATGCAAAGCATGTCGGCTATTATTATGGCGTGTGTGATCACGAAATCACTACGTCTCGTTTGGGTTTTAAAGGCAATAGTGCACTCAACAAAACACTAGGCGTTAGCGTGATGACTCCGGTATTTTTCAAAGGGCTCACCAGTTTGTCAATCAATAATACGTGGTATGACTCATCGATAACCGACAGCCCATTAACCGAATCTGCTAGTTCGTTAAGTCTTAAAATTATGTTTGTTAACTTTTTTAATCTTTATACCCGTCATCCTTGAAACCGCCGTTTTATTAAGAAATACGTCCTGTATTTCTCCAAAGGCCGCCGCAAGCGACGTT
>JABSRV010000170.1 GCA_013214905.1 Psychrobium sp.
CCAGTTCCCACTGCCCTACCCCCTTGTGCTAGCGTTTGAATGACTGGCTGCATGGCTTGTAAATTCGTAATATTTTGGCTTATTTGACTGCTCCAGCTATATAAGCTTTGTGCCATAGTCACCGGCATTGCATCCATTAAATGCGTACGACCCGTTTTTATGTGATGTTTTATTGCCTCAGCCTTAGTATCTATGGCGTGTACTAAATGATTAAGAGCAGGCAGTAGTTTGTTATCTAATTCTAGGGCTGCGCTAACATGGATAGTGCTAGGGATGACATCGTTGCTGCTTTGACCACAATTAACATGATCGTTGGGGCTAACCGTTAAACCACTTTCCTTTGATGCAATATGAGCAAGTACTTCGTTAGCGTTCATATTGGTGCTAGTGCCTGAACCGGTTTGATAAACATCCACCGGGAAGTGACTCATTAAATCTTTATCATTTAACAACGTCTCGGTCGCAGCCACAATGGCGTCAGCAATTTCAGGTTTGATAGCCCCTAACGCTTTATTGGTTTTTGCGGCAGCGGCCTTAATTTTAATCAAGGCACAAATAAAGCTCTTAGGCATAAGCTGCGAGCTAATTGGAAAGTTATTAACCGCGCGCTGAGTTTGCGCGCCATAGAGCGCACTGCTAGGAACGTTAAGCTCGCCCATACTGTCTTTTTCAATTCTAAAATTTGTCATGTAACACTACCTCTTAAAGGTTAATAACGGGTTAAAATGGATTTTTGGAAAATGCCGCATTTATTTGCTGATTGACACAGGTATATAGATCGTTAAGTTCAGATTGATTAGAATATTCTTTGGTTAATCCTTTCAAAGATAGCAGCGGTCGATGCAGCGATTCAAAACACATGCGGCGCCAATGCTGCGGGATCAGTGGATCTTCAATGGTGCTAAGTAATAGCTGTAATTGCGTGTTGAAAAATTGCCATTGCTGATTAATTGGTAATGACATGGCGATTTGTAACCCTAATTCAAAATAATCGATAAATAAGTCACTTCGCTGTGGCTGTGGCGCATGCCTAATAGCCAGCGCTATTTCTTGCCACAACATCAAGCGATGACTGATATTATCAATATCGCCTACTTCAAGTTCTAAATGAGACGACGCCGTCATCAACATACATACTCCATGCAATTAAGTGTAATGATAATCATTATCATATATCTTTATTGGTACGAATTATAGTCTGCGCACAAAATAGATTTAGTCTGCCTGGTCAATTCGAGTATGGCTAGGTGCGGACAAATAATAGGATCCCTGATTGGCATGACTGCATTGTCGTTTTGGCTGGTGTGTTTCACACGGTGGTTGAAATAAAACAGTGCTATTTATAAGCCATTGACGCGCTACTTTCGATTCGAATAACCAGTAAATGCAAAGGAATTGCGGAGAATTACCGAAAAAATGACTATTGAAGAATATTGAGTTCAGCAATAGCCAGTCGTTATATTACTTTAAGTTACTTAGGATCGGCGACTAACAACACGCCTCGCGCATAATCATCCACAGAAGAACTTGCCATCACGCCACCAGCCGTTATATCTAAGTGCATAATGCCTTCGTCGGCTATTACCGGAGTCGATGACCACAAGTATGCATACCCGCCCTCAGCCTGTGCTATTGCATCAACATTTGGGAAAATCACTTTATTCATCGCCGGATATACACAGCGCTGCTCACGAATAGACACTAATTCCTTGATGTTCGGTACGCGCCAGTTATCTTTGCCCGCAAAGTGATACAGTTTATTGGCGTCATTCGTACGAGCATGATCGGCCGCTTGCAGCGCCCCTTGCCAAAATACTGCGACTGGCATGCCGTCACAAGACTTGGTTTGATTATTCCAACTTTGACCGACAGAACAGCGCATCCAGATCAATTTAGTGCTTTGATCTGTTACCGTGCCATCGTTGTTATCAATAAAGCGTGCGGTAGGTGTGGTCGCCTCGAAACTCATTTCACAAGATTGTTCGATCGCTAACGCCGAGAAACTCATGCTGAGTGCTGCCACTAATAGTATTTTTTTCATTATAATTCCCTAATTCTGTTATTTAACACCGACCAGACGAACTGGTAGCGCTGATGGATAGTCACAATCATCACCGCTCAAACAGTATGAGTAAGATGTCGTTGCGCCCATATACCAGCGATTGAACCCTAGCGTCCAAAGATAAGCGGACTTATCAAATGAGGCATAGTTTTCGACCGACTTGGTCACTGTCCAATAGTCGTTGTCTGCTGTATGGGGGAAGTATTTGATGTCGACGGCCATCTCGACTCCGTCACTGCCCGCGTCAACCGACGCGAAATTCATCAGGCTGTATAACTGATCAAAACTTGGTAATTTCCAATCTTTAATGCCACACATGCCTTGTTTATCTTGTGATTCATTAAGGTGAGTTTGGTATTGTGAAATGGTGCAAATGCCGTTGGCATCGTCACAGCTAGCCTCGTCAATCTCACCTTGGGTAATAGCGCGATCATCACCGATATATATCAGTAAGTGGTCTTTATCCTGAACATTGCTGCTGTCAGCCAGTTTATTTTCCCAAATCAGCCCAGTCGTTAAATCTTCTACACAGCTCCATTGCGTTGCATCGGCCGCTAATACTCCACCGCTAGAATCAAGTTTCTGATAACTAAAACCGGCATGACCATCGGTATTGTCGGCATTGGTTTTTTCTAAACCATAGTCAGCATATTGACCTAAAAAATTAGGATCTTCGGTGGCTGCTGTTAGCGAATTATCACTAGCAAACTGAGTAATTCCGGTATCTGTCATCGGGTATGCGGCGTTAAGCTGACTCGCATAGCCGATAATCTCTTGCGCAAACGCTAGCCTTTGCTCATCGGTCATGCCGATCCAAGAAGCTAGGTGCTGACTCATTGCCGCCAGTAATGCGGGTGACTGAATCGTTGTCGCAGTAATAGCTTGCCACATGCTATCAAATTTAGTCGTTAATTCAGTTAACCCGTCCTGACTTTGCAACAGGCTCGCATCAGTTGGCAGCTCAAGTTTAAACTGCTTGTTTATGCTCGTCGCGACTAAGTCTAATGCCTGTGCTTGGGCTATTCCGTTGAGCATCAAACCAGATACCATGCTTGACACTGGGCTTAGGACAACATTACTGTTGTCGGCAACTGCGGCTGCGGCAAGATATTTCATCATCGGTTTCTCAGCGCTAGCATCGTTACTTTGCACGATATAATAACTGTTTAACAGCGCAACATCTTCACTACTCAACGTGGCAACGCCAGCGGTCATATCCGCCTGTATTTCGCCTGAATCACAAACCAAGTTCTCATTGGCGTCGGCACAAACTAAACCATCGACATTGCTATCTGCAATAAAGTTAACACTATAAACTTTAGCTGGTTCAATGGCCGGCGTTGTGGTCGATTTATCACTCGCCCCACAACCGGTTAATCCAGCACAAACGAGTGCGAGATAAAGCGGGCTGAGTTTTCTTTTCATAATATTACTTCTCCGTGTAGAAATGTTTACGTGTTATATAAGCGAATCCAAGTAGTAGCAGGACCCAGCCGAAGCCGCCTGCTGACTTACTTGGTTTAGAATTTGTTATCGGTTTTTCGGGCGTGCTGACATCTGGTTGGCGACAGCTGTAGTCGCTGACTTGGCTCAGACCCCAAGACAACAATTGCCCTGCTTGACCCGCGTCATGATCGATGATTTGCAGTTGCCAATGGCCGCTAAGACTCTCATTGATTACGGGTGACCAATCAATCGATGCCACATTATTAGGCAAGGTATATTCAAACCGCTGACGCGGATAATATTGGCGATCCCAAATCTCGACATGCTGGCCAGAAGGGGAAATGAGCTTGATGCTCAGCTGATCAAATTGTGGGTGTTCAATCACTAACGACAAGCTCAGCTGCTGACTAATTTTTAGATCATCTTGGCTAAAATCGAGATAAAAATTATTAACTCCAAGCTTCTTACTAAGTCCAACATCATTAGCTATTGCATCCTTCAACGGCCCGCCATTACCGGTAGTGGCATGATAATTACCGACACCTATGGTGAGCGACAGTGCCAATCTAGAATGATTGATCACGGCGATATCACTGGTATATTTCACATCGACCGGAATAGTTAGCTTTTGACCACAACTGAGGTTGTCACCTAACTCAAACGTAAATTGTCCGTCGATGCGACGATTTTCACCGGCTAGTAACTGACTAATTGGTGAGATATCACCTTTAATTTTGATACCTTGAGGAAGATCGGAAAAACTCAAACTGATTTGTTCTAGTTTGCTAACCGATACGTTGTCCAAGGCAAGGTTGAATGGCACCGAGCCACTTTGTTGCTCTATCGCATTGGTAATGACTAACTCGATTGGATCTAAGATCAAACCATGCTGATCAAAGTGTTGTTGCAAGATCACGCCATAGTCTTTGTTAGGGTACATGCGCGTTGCCATATCGAGCGTCGATAGCGCGAGCTGATCCATACGCACACCAGCTCCCATGCCGTACATAGCTTCGATGACCTGTCGTTCAAAGTCGTCGATAGCGTCACTGCCATGATTGTTGAATGCTTGGCGCATGCCCTGAAACAACGGCGTTGACCACAGCTGATCGCCCAAGGTATCTTTGACCCACTGATGTGCCGGATAGTTATAATTTGGGTTATAGCTTGCGTCCTGATCGTTTAAGGTTCTGGGCGTGCGATTACCAAACCGAGCATCCCAGTTAAACATCACATTGGGCTCAAAAATCTGCCCTTGGGGATCTCGAAAACTATGCACCCCGGCATAAAAGTCTGAGAAACCCTCGCCGATCGCCCCACTATCGCCACCCTTATCGCTGTTGTTAATAAAGTGCAAGATGCCATGGCCTAATTCATGCCAGATCACATCGGCATCTTCACCGTCGGGTACGCCGCCGATGCCAAGCAAAATTCTATTTTCTAGGAAAGAAAATGCTGATTGATCGTTAGTGCCACCGCGCGCGTCGACTTCGATCGGTGCATAAAATATTTGACTCGTGCCTTGATAACCCAAACGCTGTAAATGTCGCTGCGCCTTATCAAGATGATAATAAGCCATCACCTGCACAAACTCATCGTCGTGACGACGCCACTCAACATCGCCAGTTAGCAAAGGGGCAGGGTTAACAGGCTCAGCCAGATCTAGCACCTTGACATAGGGGCCACTAAGCATAAAGCCACCGTCGACAGCTTTTAGATCTTGCAGTTCAACTTGACGATAGGCAGCATCGGGTAATAATTCGCTTAGCGCTTGAAATTCCAGGCTTGGCTCCATCAGCGCTGTTTTTGGATCAGGATCGAATACTTGTGCCTGCAGGCTATTACCTGTTAACAGCCCACTGGGCGTAAAGTCGGGTTGATAAGACTCAACCGTTCGCTCTTTACCCAGCGATTGCTGATGCTCAATATCGATATAGTAAGAAAATGTCGCCTGAGGATTAAGCTGTTTAAGCTGCACTTGCCACACCGGCTTTAAGATCATGTGTGTGGTATGCCACCAACCCTTGGTTATCGCCAACAGCTCAAAATTGGCTTGTTCAATGTCGCTAATTTTGGCGATAACCTTAGCATCGGGCGCTAATTTAGAATGAGGCCACGGCTCGCTAGGCAATGAGTTGCTTGACGCCTTAAAGTAACGAAATGGCTGACCAGCGCTATCTATCGCAAGCGCATCGACCACCGAAAACACCGGTAATTGGTCGATCAACGGATAAAAACTATAATAATGCCCGAACACACCGCGGCGCTCGTAAGCCAGTTGATGCTCTCTTGACAACGCCTGACTAATATATTCATTAGCTTGTGCGACACTGGCGATTTTAGCAGCACTTGACGGCGCTAAAAAATGGATTTCGCTAGCATTACTGATGCCACAAGCGAGCAGTGCTAGGGTCACTAATTTAAAATGATATTTCATTGGTCATCTAATATTGGTAAGAGACTGAAGCGCTAAGACTTCGTCCAGGCTGAGTTGGCAAGTAACCTGAAGTACCTGCAACATCTTGATAGCGTGTATATTCTTTATTAAAAACATTCTTAATCGATAAATTAAACTTTAAATTCACAGCCAATTGATATTGCGCCGCCACATCAACAATCGCCCAACCAGCGGGCACCGAACAATCCTGACTACCCAAAAAAGGGTCTATGCAAGTCGTGGTATTCGTCATCTTTGCAGCCCCATTGATTAGCCCAGAAAGACGTAACTTGTTGTGGTTATAATTAACAGATAATGAGCCCTCTAACGGGGTTAACGTTCGCAATTTTTGACCGTTATCATTATTTTTACCATCGACCCAACCCAGTTGAAATGCTAGCTCAAGGTATTGGCTTAATTGATAATTGATATTCAATTCCCCCCCCCAAGAGCTGGCACGATCGATGTTGACAAATTTCCGTTCAAAGACGCCATCACTCTGACGTAAACCAACCTCGACCCAATCAATAAAACCATCAAACTGACTGTGGTAATAACTTGCCGCCATATCGAAATCTTGCCATTGCCAGCGTATGCCAAGCTCGATGCTCTCGCTGGTCTCTTGTTGTAAATCGGGATTAGGGATAATTTCAAATGGTGGAAATGCAAACAAGTGTGGAATATTGCCATAGACCTTGTCATAAGGCGCGCTGCGATAGCCCTGAGCATAAGCAAGATAACCACTGATTCCGTCTGCGGGTTGATAGCTTAACGAGACACTTGATGAAATATTATCTGAGCTGTTATCGTCCAGTGTTAGCGTTGATAACTCACTTTCTTGTGCTGACTGTTTAGCACTCAAGCTATTACTATCAAAGCGACTACCCAGTAACAGGTTCCAGTGTTGATTAAGGCTAATATCGTCTGAAATATACAAGCTAAATGAATCACTAGCGGCATCGGCAAAAGGTCGACTGCTCCAGAACGTTTGCTTACCATTCTCGAATTTATGACGCGCCTTGCTGCGCGAGTGACTGAGGTGCTGTCCCTCAAATCCATACACAAAATTATGCTCGATACCATTGAGTTCAGTGAGTAAATCTAGATCGATACTAAAACCGTAAGTCTGCTCTTCGAAATTTTCATCACTGTGGTATTGACGATAACGTTGCTGTACTTGCAAGAAGGTTCTGCTGAGCAAGTCGTCTACTTTATTCGCATTTTTAGTTTGCCCGTAATAAATTTGACTCAATAAATTATCGAACAAGGCTAGAGAGTCTGGCGAATATTGCCCCTTAATCTGCTGAACCATTGAGCTTTGCTGCTCATTACTATTTCGCTCGACGACATTCCAAGCACCATCAGGTTGTGCCACAAAGTTGGGCGCCGCCTGACTTTGTTTGGTTTGGCTCTGCCAATCACTATTAACAGTCAGCCGCCAACGCTTACTACTGATAAGATTACTATTAAATGAAATACTTTCGCCATCAATATTGGCTGGCGCACGCGTCGCCGGGTAATTT
>JABSRV010000171.1 GCA_013214905.1 Psychrobium sp.
ATCAACAGCATGCTTCTATCTTTGCCCGTTAATTTCATCGAACGAATAAATTGATTCTCTGCCCGTGCATCTAAGCTGGCGGTAGGTTCATCAAGTAGTAAAATAGGTGGATCACTTAGAATGGCACGAGCCAATGCAACTGACTGGCGTTGACCGCGCGAAAGCGCTTGCCCGCCTTCCCCGACTTGCATGTCCAAGCCTTCGCTTTCAAGATCGGTAAACAAGTTAACACCCGATAACTGCACCGCGCGTATTAGTTGGTATTCGGTGACTTGACGTGTACCAAAAAGAATATTGTCACGAATGCTGCCATGAAATAGGATAACTTCTTGCGGTAGATAGCCATAGTTTCGGCGTAAATCACTCGGATGAATTTGACCGTGGTTAATGCCATCGAAGCGTAAGGAGCCTGTAGTCGGTTGATATAAACCCAACAACACTTTGGCCAATGTGGTCTTGCCTGAACCATTACGCCCGATTATGGCTACTTTTTCGCCTGGTTCTAACGTTATCGACATTGGATACAGGGCTGGTCGCTCGACCTCCGGATAGTTAAAACCGAGATGTTCGGCGCAAATATGCCCTTTAAGGCGATTTAGGCTGACTAGATTTCCTTTATTTTCAAATTCACCATCTTGTTGCATCAAGGTATCAATGGCTTTCATCGCACTTAGCGTATGATTTGAACGAGTCATTAACCCCGCAATTTTGGCCATTGGCGATATAGCGCGACCCGACAACATAACTGATGCGATAATGGCTCCCATGGATATTAGGTTTTCAGACACTCGATATACACCTAACACGATGACGCCAATAACAGCTGTTTGCACAATAAAGCTTGCGACATTAGTGACAGAGTTCGAAATGTTTTTCGACTTCATATTCCAATGTGAGGTATGACCTAGCATTTGCTGCCACGCTTTTTGCACGATACCTTCTGCACCATTAGCCTTAATCGATTCAATAGCGCTAAGACTTTCAATTAAATGTCCATGACGCAAGCTGCTATATTTGCTACTTTCTTCTATCGCATGCTTGAGCGGTTTGGTCATTAACAGGGTATAACCAATAATAAGCACTGTCGCTAACATAGGAAATAACACCAAATCACCGGCGACCAACCAAATGATCACCATGAAAAATATTGCAAAAGGCAAATCAACAATGGCAGTTATGGTCGCCGAAGATAAAAAATCTCTAATAGTATCAAATTCTGCCACTTGTTTCGCGGTGCCGCCAACGCTAGGCGAACGTTTTTCTAATGGCATGCCAATGACTTTTGAAAACAATTTGGCCGACATGGTGATATCGACCTTTTTACCCGCTACATCGATTAAATACCCACGTAACTGCTTTAATATAAAATCAAATACATAAGCAATGCCCGCACCTATGGCCAGCACCCATAATGATTCAAATGCTAAATTTGGCACGACTTTGTCGTACACATTCATCACGAATAGGGGCGAAACAAGTGCAAAAAAGTTAATTAATATAGTCGCGATAATCACATCACGATAAATTGAAGAAGAGTCTTTGACTGCGCGCCATAACCAATGTTCTTTATGCTCATAGTGATGCACGTCAACAGCGCGATCACCACGATATTGTTGTTTAATTAAAAACAGATAACCAACATAGACAGACTCCATGTCTTCAATGTTCAGTTGTTCTTGACCGCCCGTTTCTGGCTGCGAAATAATAACTAGATCATTGTCAAAATCTAACTCGTGTAAAATACAGGCTTTTTGATCTTTAAGTAATAAAATACAAGGCAATAACATGGCCGGTATTTCATTTAGGCCCTTTCGATTAAGTTTGGCGGTTAAACCTGCTCTTTGTGCCGCTTGAGGTAATAATTCTGGGGTGATATTTACTTCGGTAATTGGCAATCCAGCCGCCAGTGCGTCAGGCGAACAAGGGGTGCCAAAATGCTCCGTAAGCATGACTAAACAGTCAAGTAACGGGTCACTATCTACTCTCTGCGACGGGGAAATAGCCCATTGAGATACAGGTTGTTCTTTTGGCTGCACAATCACTCCACGACTAAAATTATCTGCGGCAAATAGAAAAACGATGGGAAACCATCACTTTAATTAATCTAACTATATACTACAGTTAGATTAATTTCCTATTATTTTTATTCAGTGTCTTTAGAACACATCATCATTCTCATAGTTTTGCATTGAAACGGGTGCATCATCATGTCCGTTATTGACGAATAAGTTTGCCGTTCCGTCATTACCAAATAGCGTATTTAAGATATCTTTTTTCTCGTCGGTGCCTAGTACCCCTTGGAAATCCAAACCATCCAATACGATTTTTTGTTCAATACTATCAACAATTACGGTGATTGTTGTATCACCATTATCAAAGTTTATGCTCAGTAACAAGTCAAGATTATTGATATCAGCTTGCTCAAAATGCAGTAAATCGGTGATATCTAATGTATCGGTGCCGTATCTAAAATCGGTCACATGATCAACACCATAATCCCCAGCTAACCAGATAAAGGTATCGCTGTCAGCACCACCAGTTAATAGGTCATTACCTAGACCACCGATAATAATATCGTTGCCCGCATCACCAATTAGCCAATCATTACCCGCTTGCCCCAATAGGATATCATTGCCAGTTCCCCCGCGTAATCCGTCATTGTCAGCACCACCATCAATGTAATCATCGCCAGTATGACCATATAATATGTCAGAGCCAGCTTGCCCAAAGATAACGTCATTACCACTGCCCGCATTAACAATGTCTAGTTGTGGATCACTCGTTAAACCAGCGTTTAGTAATTGGCTAATAGCATCCACTGCACTGTTGCTAGTATCGCTAATCGTGGCTTGCATAATACCATGAGATACAATGTCGGTAGGGACGGTAGTATCTAGTATGCTATTTGAATCGCCAGCAAAAATAACATCGTCACCGGCACCACTTTCAATAACATCGTTACCTGCACCGCTATCAATAACCTGCGCTGAAGAATCTGAATAACTAGTACCAGCTCTTGCACCTACTACTCTGTTACCGATAGCGTCTGTTAATATACCGTCAGTTCCCTGGTAGCTTACCGTTAATGTGTTAGGATTTGCTTGCACGGACTCACCATAATTTACTACGATGGTATCGTTTAGCGAGCTGCCTGTTGTTTGCGCTTCATTCGCCGATAACAAACTTAAATCAAGACCGACCTTAGCGGTATATGTATTACCTTCGTATATAACGTCGTAGTCAAAAGTGACCTGGCTCAATTGCTCATTGGTTAGTGTAGTAATGCTTTCGTTTGGAGTAAATAGTAGCTGTTGCTTGCCATCAACCATGATAATACTTAACGAGCCAATATTTTTACCGTCATGTTGTACTTGATTATTTGACAATGACAGGCTTGCTTGTGACATATCACTAAATTGATCGTTGGCTAACACATCAATAATTAGTGTTGATATTTCAAAATCTCTGCCGCTTTTGGTCATGCTAATATTGCTTATATTAACGACTTCATTAGTCATTGTACTTGCAACATTGAACTCAATATTAACTTGACCGTTTTCACCTAACGTAACTTGATATTGATAATTTTCGGTTTCCGAGACCCATGAGTCATCATTGCCATTGCCGTAATATGTTTTATTGAGTAAAGCGCTCGTTGCTGTATCGGCACTAACGACAAATCGATCAACAGTCCAGTTATTGTTATCAGAGCCATCTTCCCAGCCGCCAAATGCTTTGGCATCAAAGCTAAGAGTAACAACCTGTCCAGCATTGGCTACGCCAAAATCAAAGTTGGCGGTCTCGATATCATCAGGGTTTGTACCATTTAGGAACCCGTCTCCTATGTTACCTAACTCATTGATATCACTTTTAGAAATCGTCTCTGACTCATTTTGATAAACCAGTACATTGGATATTGAATCGTTTGTAGCCTCAGCTATGGTGCCATCAAGACTAAACTCGATAGTTGCGGTTGAACTCGCCTGATCTGCATTCGTTTCGGTTGTCGTAGCAGTAATCGACAAAGAGATATCGGTCACTATATTAGGCAGTGTCATAGTCAGCCCGATTAAGTCTGACGCTGTACCAGTCCAAACACCATCTACGATATTGCCCTGAGAAAACTCAGCATTTTGTGGCAAGTTTTCAATGGTAATAATCATTGACTCACTGCCATCTGTATCCACAAGTGTCGCGTTTATATTCAATGCCACGGTAACAGTGTCGGCAACGGCAAACTTTATCTCTTCAATATTAGTGACGGTAAGCGTTGCACCCGTATCCAAATCTTTAATTCGTGTGTTGATGCTCCCTCCATTTTCATTATAAGAGTCAACTTCGTAAGAGTTTTCAGATTTAGATAATATCAATATATCGTATCCGCTATTACCATTTATAGCTGTGGAGCCAACAATATCACTTGTTACCTCAATAACATCATCGCCTCCTTTAGCTAATAGGTTCGAGCCACCAAAAGCCTTATCAACTTGGATATAATCGTTATTTGCACTTCCACTATAAGTTTGGTTATTTTGCAAATCGCCCAAAATGTGTTTTTCATAATCCTCATATTGAGGATCATTGATAGGCGACGGGTTTATATTATATGTAACTTCATATGCAGTCGTTAACGTCGGCTGATCCGCAACGGAGAAAACCTCAACATTAAGTGTTTTACTTGTGACGACATTCGATGATTGATCATTGCTGATCGCGCTAACGGTTAGTGACATCTCGTTATCACTGTGCTGAGGCGCTTGTATGGTTAAGTTGTTTAACTGCTCTAGCGTTAATGATGCAACACCATTATTAATGGCGATGTCTTCGTCACCACTTTTCAATATTGCACCTGATGGTATATCACTAATTTGCACGGTCAATGTATCAGAGCTGTCTTTTAATAACGCGCTAATATCCAGTGAAATAGCACTATCTTCATTACCCGCTGCATTTACAACGTTAAGTTCTGCGGCTAAATCTGCATTGTTCGCTATTTCATGTTTAATGTTTAACGTAACTGTACCAATGTTTTCTGATGACAGATTATCTGAGTCAATGGCTTTGTATGTAAAGCTTTCAACGGTATCAGTGTGATTAACAGTAACGCCGAGCACCAATAGGTTGGAGGCAATGTTAGTAGGAGATGTAGTAAATATGCGTATTTCATCAAAACCAGATGCAACATCAATATTCGCTACGTAAATACCATTTCCACCATAGCCTCCAGTTACGATGTATAAATTATCGTAATCAAGGCGCTGAACAACTACACCATCTTTAAAGACTAAAATATTCAACTCGGCATCGGCAGTGCGCGTTACATCGTAATTCACCCATAAGCTACCAATTTCAAGATCTATGTTTGTCACATCTTGATCGTTGAAAGTCACGGCTATATATTCTTTGTCAGTCACCTCGATTTCGTTATCATTAACTCCAATACCATTTTCACCGGGTTCGTCATCATAATGTAAATCACCTGGCGTTAATTGACTTGTTGTATCAGGGCTATTACCGGTGAACGTACCACCGGTAATAGTTACACCTTCTAACTGAATGTTTGTTGTAGTGTCATCAACTGTTTTGAAGTATTGCTGCGCATTAAATATATTATCTTGCTCATCACCATCTGCCGACTCATAGCGTAAATCAGCATTAGCATCGATAATACTTCCTACGATTAGTTCAACTTCATTACCGTCGACAATTTGATATAAGGTGCCCTTAGCTGGCAGGCTAAGTATTTTAATGTCGGTGCTCTTTCCATCATTATCATGTTGGTCATCTTCTACATCACTCACTTTAGCGGCGAGTGAGAAATCCAGCGAATGTTGTGCTGCATCTAAGTTTAAGTCTAAATCTATGACTATTGGTGCATCGTTAACTGAGATGAACCCAATTCTTGAATTGGCAGTATTACTATAGTCTCCACTGGCATCCTGTACCCATATATCAATTCTTTGCGAACCTTCAATCGGAACAATCGATTGATTGACATAAGATATACTTTTCAGCGCATCACTATACTGCTGTGTTGTTGCTATCCCCGTCAAAACGACCCTAGTATTACTTGTACCTGAATTATCTATCCACTCAGACGCTGTAATGGTAATACCAGAATCAGTGATGATAGGTTCTGCACCTAGAACCACACCATTAAACAGCAAGATAGAGTCATTATTTCCGTAGGCTATCAATTTAACATCTGCTTGTTTGATATTTTCTTTTGTCGCTGATGTGATTACCATATCATCTGCAACAATTTGAGTCCCGCTCCCACCCTCTATAAACGTAGCTGTATAATTGAAATCATCAACTGCTCCGTTTAAGTCTAAGATAGGTGTTGATAACTCTTCTACGGTGTATGTTTTATCACCAAAAGTGAATTGCTCAAATTCTTTTAATATAAATAGATCGTTATTGCTATCTCTAATTTCTATTAGATCATCAGTAACAATTGTGATGTCATAATTCTCTACGCCTTCGCTGAAAATAACCTTGTCGTTACCAGATCCGCCATCACTCACGACCGAACCGTTGTCATCATTTGCATTGATACTTAATACATCATCACCAGCACCAAATAAGATGAAATCATCGGCAGCTTCTGAATATATATTAGCGTGATTACCATGCCAGTAATGAACTGTATTTGAATATTCACTATTATTGCCTGCGCCGTTAATTTCTACAGCCATCAGGAACTCATTACTTCCTTCAGGCAACGCTGCTGATGCAGAGATGTCTAGTGTCCAATGTCCGTTAGAGTCAACCACTGTAGTACCAACTAGATCACCATTAATATCAACTACCCTAATTTCATTACCGGTTTGATCGCCGGTACCATGCAAGGTAACATTTGAATAATCATTCGCTTGCGAGTCATCGGTAATGTTAGTGATGACTGGCGGATTTGGATCTGCAGGACTAAATAATGGATCAATATTTTCTTGCGTGGCGGTTGAACCATCAATACCTGCACTGGTGGCTGTCACATCAAACGCCGGTAAGTCGCCACCTCCATTGACAAAATCAACACCAGCGGTCGTTAAGGTGACCGTACCTGACGTCTCATTGATGACGTAATAATCATTATTCTCGTCATTATCATTGATGGTGTACGTGATAACGCCGCCATCTTCATCGCTGGCCACTGAGGTCGCCACAACTGAATAACTAGATGCGGCCCCTTCAGCGATGACTTCAGTTAACGTGACGGTTAACACTAACGCATCGTTAACCGTGCTAACACTTGGGTTTAACGTGTCTTGAGCGCTTGAGTTAGACGAGGTCGCGGTCACAGTGAACGCAGGTAAATCGTTACCGGCGTTGACGTAATCCGCGCCGTCTGAGGTTAGGGTCACCTCACCGCTGATACTATCAATGGCGTAATAATCGGACGCCCCCATGGTGAAGGTAATCGCGCCGCCATCTTCATCGGTAGCGGTGTTAACCGTCGCC
>JABSRV010000172.1 GCA_013214905.1 Psychrobium sp.
AGCTCAGCTGGATAGAGTTCCTGGCTACGAACCAGGCGGTCGGAGGTTCGACTCCTTCCATGCGCACCATTTTTCCTCTTAATTCCTATCTAAAACCCCTTAAATAACCATCAACAATCAGTGATGTTAATACACATCCATCCTTGTAATATCTTCAGAATATCCAACTTATACGCTCAGAATTCCAATTCCAATTTCAATTCCAATTTCAATTCCAATCCTTTTTCTGTATATTTTATCGTCAACTAGCACTTTATTGGTGATAATGCCTGCTGAAATACATCAATTTGTGTTAACTTATTGTTGCAGTTTTTTTCCGTGCCAGCTGCTAAGGCAACAATGGAATGTAACGAATTGATAATAGGGAATAATAAATAAAAATAAAGAGAATGTTATGTTACAGTTTTTTTACCGTTCTATTTCCCGTCAAATCGTCGGGGGCATTTCCCTCGCAATGACCATTACATTAGTTATCGTCTCATATTTTGTAATTGGCCAAGTTAATACCAATGCAAGAGCGCAACTCGAGTCGTCTATCTCTAATATAGTGCGAAATCAATCTGTTGCTATAGAAGGTTTTTTTGTCGCAAAAGGCCAAAGCATCCACAGTATATTTGCCTCTCCACCATTGTTAAATTGGTTTAAGAATTACGACTCGCGCGGTGCTAGTTTAGCCAAGGATCAGGGTTATCAAGATCTTGTTAAATATTTCTCTCATTTTTCAGACCAAGATTCCGCCATTAAAAGCATTTTTTTTGGCAGTGAAAACACCCACGAATATTTTGATTTAGATGGTCGTTATGACGGCGATGAATATTACTACACCAATAAACGCCCTTGGTGGCAAGAGGCTATCAACCACAATAAACTCTATGTCTCTGATCCAGCGGTTGACGCCAATGATGGCGACATTTCGGCGACTATAAAACGCGCTATCTATTTAGATAATGGTCAATTCATTGGCGTCGGCGGCATGGATATCCTCATTAGTACCATTGGTGAAGAATTACTTGATAAAATTAAATATCAAGGAGAAGGCCAAGCCTTTTTAATGACCCAGCAAGGTAAATTAGTATTCTTCCCTAAGTTTAGTGACCAATTCCCACCGAGCAGCCAATTAAGTGAGGTCGATACACAATTTTCCCACGCTGCAGATTTTACCCGTCTGCAACGCCAAATGATGAATAGTGATCAAGGATTTACCAAAGTCACCTGGCAAGGACAACCCTATTTAGTCGCCTTTAATCGGGTGAGCAGCGACTATCCGTACATGCGCTGGAGCCTTGGTTTTATGGTGCCTGAGCATTTAATTACCGAGCCGGTTAATCAAATTATTTTGGAACTTGTCGCTATTACGATATTTATGATTGTATTTATCGCTATTATCGTGTGGTTTTTAACAAGACCATTGATTGCTCGAATTAAGCGCCTACATAACGCGATCCGTGACATTGCGCAAGGCGATGGCGATCTCACCAAACGTATTACCATATTACGTCACGATGAGATCGGCGCTTTAGTCGATGGCTTTAATCAATTTTTGGAGAAAATGCATCAATTGGTTAGCCGAACTGTAGAGATATCTCAAAGTGTGCATTCTTCTTCAAATGAAGCAGGATTGTTAAGCGAGCAAACCCAAAAAATTATTGAGCAGCAACAAAAAGAAGTCGAGCGCGTTGCTTCAGCCTCGGTAGAGCTCGCACAAACAAGTCATATCATGGCGCAAAATGCGACCGAAACCGAATTATCATCTCAAGGCGCTCATCAAAAAGTAACAGATGGCAGTATTATTGTTGAAAATGCAGTCACGGTGATTAATCATTTATCTAACGAGATTGATACAGCGGCACAAGTTGTAGCGAAACTGCGCCAAGACTCACAAAGTATTGGCGAAGTACTGAGTGTGATAAAAAGCATTGCCGACCAAACCAATTTGTTGGCACTAAATGCAGCTATAGAAGCGGCACGAGCAGGTGAACAAGGCCGTGGCTTTGCAGTGGTGGCTGACGAAGTACGCACACTCGCTAATCGCACGCAAGAGTCAACCAATAGCATCCAAGTGATTATTGAAGAGTTGCAAACAAGTGCAAATACAGCAGAGTCGGTGATGTCTAGCAGTTGTAAAGAAGCCAAAGAAGCGGTTGAATTGACTTATAAAGTACAGCACACCTTGCAAGAAGTGGCTAACGAAATAGTACAAATTCAGCAACAAACCAAACACATGGCCACCAGTATTAACCAACAAGCAGCCGTATCAGACGATGTATCAGCCAATATTGAACGCGTTAGTGAGCTGGCCAAAGAGACCGTGATAGACAGTGAAAAAATGTCATTACGTGTCAATTCACTAGTGGCTAACTCTAGTGAATTAAAACGCGCGATGAGTCTATTTAAAATATAGACCGTTATAGTGTCAATTTACCGGATGACCTATGCTCATTCGGTATTTTTAGACCATTGCAATCTACGCCATTATGTCCTCCGCTATAAATATAGTCATTTCATTAAACGAAGCAAAACACTTTCACCACTGCTTAATTATTGGACATTCCCCCTGATTAATGGGAGGTTATGCTTATATCCCAATTGAATTGCTAATATCGTTAGATTACAAAGGGATCAAATTTTTATAAGGGAGCATTAATGAAAACAATTATTGAACCGTTTCGGATAAAGTCGGTAGAACCAATCACCATGACGACTCAAACGCAACGAGAACAATTTCTTGTACAGGCAAACTATAATTTATTTTCTCTAAAGTCTGATGATGTGATTATCGACTTATTAACAGATTCCGGCACCAGCGCAATGAGCAGCCGCCAGTGGGCAGGCATGCAAATGGGCGATGAAAGTTATGCGGGATCACCGTCTTTTTATCGTTTTGAAGCGGCGGTTAAAGAACTGGCACCCTTTAAACATATCATTCCAACGCACCAAGGACGCGCGGCTGAAAAGATATTATTCTCAATCATTGGTGGCGCAGGGAAAATTATCCCCAATAATACCCATTTTGATACCACTCGGGCCAATATTGAAGCAAACCAAACTCAAGCCATAGATCTAGTCACCAGCGAAGGACTCGACCCGCAACTAGTCCTACCTTTCAAGGGCGATATGGATTTAGTGCGCTTACGTGAGCTTTTGCAGAGTCGTTGTGACGACATTCCCATTGTCATGTTAACCATCACCAATAATTCAGGGGGCGGTCAGCCAGTTTCCATGGCGAATATCCGCGCTGTAAAAGCATTGTGTAAAGAGTTTGATAAGCCATTATTTTTGGATGCCTGTCGCTTCGCTGAAAATGCGTATTTTATCAAACTACGTGAGGCGGGTTACCGCGATAAAACGCCGAAAGAGATAGTGCAGGAAATATTTAGTTATGCCGATGGTATGACCATGAGCGGTAAGAAAGATGCGCTGGTGAACATGGGCGGTTGGCTCGCGCTCAACGATGACGATCTTGCGATGAAAGCACGTAACGTATTGATTCTCACCGAAGGCTTTGTTACTTATGGCGGTCTGTCAGGACGAGACCTAGAAGCCATGGCGATTGGCCTAGAAGAAGTCGTTGAGCAAGATTATCTTCATTATCGCATTACTTCCACCGCCTATCTGGGCAATGCTCTGAACAAACTTGGCATCCCGATTGTAAAACCTGTCGGCGGCCATGCAGTTTATATCGACGCTCGTGCCATGTTGCCCCACATTGACCCTCTGCATTATCCTGGACAAGCACTGGCCATAGAAATGTATCGTATAGGGGGCATTAGAGCGTGTGAAATTGGCACCGTGATGTTTGGATTACAGCCCGACGGCACAGAACAAGCTGCCGCGATGGATTTGGTGCGACTGGCGATCCCTCGGCGCGTTTATACCCAAAGCCACATGGATTATTGCATCGAATGTTTGGCTGAGGTTTACGCCAACAAACACTCGTTAAAGGGGGTAAACATAGATTGGCAACCACCTGCCCTACGCCATTTTACCGCGAAATTTTCTTTGCGCTAAACCACGCGGATAACGACACTAACTCGCGAGCTTCACTTGATTTCGGCCATTGCTTTTGGCCGAATATAGCGCTTTGTCGGCTCGCTCAATCACACTCATTAATTCTTCATCGCCCTGTTTGAGTGCAATGCCAAATGATGCTGTGACGGGGGATATTTTTTCTCCTGTGCGTTTATTACTAAAACCGATGCGTGCTAACTTTTCGCGAATGTTTTCAGCGATAACGCCAGCGCTTACCACATCGATATTAGGACACAAGACTGCAAACTCTTCACCACCAAAACGCACAGGTACCACAGGTTCTAGGCACTCTTGTTGCAATAATTTTCCAATCACTTTGAGGATTTGATCACCCATCACGTGACCGTGCTTATCATTAAATAGTTTGAATTTGTCGATATCCATCATGATTACCGTCAAATCTTGCGACGAATTAGCATAACGGCGATAAATTGATTCCAAAACACGTCGGTTATACAGCCCTGTTAACAAGTCGGTACTAGCATCTTTCTTGCTAGCCTCTAATTGTGTCTTAAGCGACTGAATTTCCTCTTGCGCAGAGTCTATTTTCTTCTGAAACTGCTCATTAACACGGCAGATTGCGCTAGCGTTTTCACTGAGTTTATTGACCAAGGGTTTAATCGCATCATCAAGTTCATATTGGGCCAATTCACTCAAGTTGTCGTTAAGCGCTAAGGAGAATTTTTTTGTTTTTTCACAGGTTTCATCAATAGATTGCGACAAGTCGCCCACCAAGTTGAAAATGGCATCGCGAAATATATCATCGCTCACTGACGCGCCAGATTGATTCACAAACTGTAGAAATAAAGACTCGCTGACCTCACTAGGACAGGTGCCATAGCGATCAATGACATGATCAAGTTCTTGATTTAATTTTGGGAAGGCGTTAGAAAAGTAGCTATACCATAATGTATAGTTCAGCGGGTTAGGCACTATTTTATGCTTCACCATCATTGGTACAGCTAGGCGTAAATAGCTTGCTGCTTGATTCGAGTTTTCTGAAAATTTCATCTCATCCCTTAACGCTAAAATCTAGTATCCAAGCCTAAGCACAAATAATGCTTTACGCTACTGGTTAATATTTTGTTACTATTTTTTTAGGCGCTATCTTAGGCTTTTAATCTAAACAAACAAGAGCCCAAAGTACCACTTATAATATTAAGTAGTACTTTATGATTAAATTGGTGATTTATTCGTTATATTTTAGTGGTCTAAGGTAGTTTGATGATCATTTGTTGTACTACAACAACTTACATTACCTTTTGCATTGATCCGCTGTAAACAACACAAAGCATTAAATTATTCCATCGATAGCACTAGACCATAGTCGACTATTCGTTTTTTAGATTAACCATTTCTTGTTGTTGTCTTTTTGTTGCAAACGTTACCAGCTCTCGCGTTAAGCCAATTAACCTTTTTATACACTGGCCATGTTGAATTTCCCCATAGACTAAGGTCGGGCTTTAAGTTGTATTTCTCACTGCTAGATTGGATAAGTAACTCCAGAATAACTATTACACAAAGGGGGAAGTTATATGAGTTTCGAAAATAAAGAAATGGCCGAGCGCTATTGGAAAGAAAATCTCAAGATAATGTTTAAGCTGTTGGCCATTTGGTTTGTCGTATCGTTTGGCGCCAGCATATTATTTATTGATGAGCTAAATCAAATTACCTTTATGGGCTTTAAGCTTGGTTTTTGGTTTGCCCAGCAAGGTGCCATGTATGTCTTTATCGCACTAATCTTCGTCTACGTAAAACAGATGAATGACTTAGATAAAAAATATAACGTAGAAGAATAAGGAAAAGACGATGGATGTAAAAATGTTAACTTATATAATCGTCGGTATTACCTTCGCATTATATATCGGCATCGCTATTTGGGCGAAAGCTGGTACAACTAAAGAGTTTTATGTGGCCGGTGGTGGCGTGCACCCGGTATTAAATGGCATGGCAACAGCCGCTGATTGGATGTCTGCCGCGTCATTCATATCGTTAGCGGGTATTGTATCTTTCACTGGTTCTGACGGCTTAGTGTACCTACTAGGTTGGACCGGTGGTTACGTATTGTTAGCGCTGTGTATGGTGCCGTATTTACGCAAGTTTGGTAAATTTACAGTGCCTGATTTCATTGGTGATCGTTACTACTCGAATACCGCGCGCATTGTTGCTGTATTTTGTGCAATATTTATTTGTTTCACCTACATTTCAGGTCAAATGAGTGGCGTTGGCGTTGTCTTCTCTCGCTTCCTCGAAGTTGATGTATCAACGGGAGTTATCATTGGCATGGTGGTGGTATTTTTCTACGCTGTGCTCGGAGGTATGAAAGGCATTACCTACACGCAAGTCGCCCAATACTGTGTGCTAATTTTTGCATTCATGGTGCCAGCTATCTTCATCTCAGTGATGATGACCGGCAATGTCATCCCTCAAATTGGTTTTGGCAGCGAATTACTTGACGGATCTGGCTATTTATTGGATAAACTTGATGGTTTATCAGAAGAACTTGGATTTGGCGCCTACACCGAAGGCCGGAAATCAACCCTTGATGTATTTTGTATCACGGGTGCCTTAATGGTTGGCACTGCAGGTTTACCTCATGTTATCGTGCGTTTCTTTACCGTACCAAAGGTCAAAGACTCACGTATTTCAGCGGGTTGGGCACTAGTATTCATCGGTATTATGTATACGACTATTCCTGCATTAGCATCATTCGCTCGCGTTAACATGATTGAGACAATTAACGGTCCTACTGTTGAAATGCAAGATGGCAGCAAGTCATATGGTACAGGTACTTCTTATGCTGATGCACCAAGTTGGATTAAGAACTGGGAAAAAACCGGTCTCATTAAGTTCGATGATAAGAATGGCGATGGCAAGATGTTCTATTCTGGCACCGACGCTAATGAGATGACCATAAATCGCGACATCATGGTATTGGCCAACCCAGAAATAGCACAATTGCCAGCATGGGTTATCGCTCTCGTTGCCGCAGGCGGTCTAGCGGCAGCATTATCAACGTCTGCGGGTCTGTTATTGGTTATTTCAACCTCAATATCTCATGATTTACTCAAGAAAAATTGGGCACCTAACCTTACCGACAAGCAAGAACTAATGTATGCGCGCATCGCGGCAGCCGTTGGTATCCTGTTCGCTGGTCTATTAGGTATATATCCACCAGACTTTGTTGCAGCCGTTGTTGCCCTAGCTTTCGGTCTAGCCGCGTCATCATTGTTCCCAGCGATCATTATGGGTATTTTCAACAAGAAAATGAACAAAGAAGGTGCTATCGCTGGTATGGTGCTTGGTTTAAGCTTTACCGCAGCATATATTATCTACTTTAAGTTTATTAACCCAGCGGCCAATAATGCTGACAACTGGTTCATGGGTATTTCACCTGAAGGTA
>JABSRV010000173.1 GCA_013214905.1 Psychrobium sp.
GGTTGTCATGGGGGCTAAGTTATCAAGTGCAGGTTATGTCTGATGAAGACAAGCTTGCGGCGATGCAAAAAAGGGCAGAATCACGGGGTTTAGTGATAGCCGACGATGTTGGGCGGTATCTGTTTAATCGTCTTGATCGCGATTTACGAACCTTGTTTGATACACTCGATATTTTAGATAAGGCCTCTTTGCAAGCACAGAGAAAATTAACGATTCCGTTTATCAAAGAAATACTAAAGCTTTAATTCAGAGACTTGTATGGGGAAATTATCTTGCAGGTAGTTTTTCCAATCATAAATTGATAAATGCTTGCCGTGCAGGTTTTGGGTATTCACTGCTCTGATAAAGCACAAATATATAGCGCTGCTTTCTTCGTGCTGAGACGACGTCCATTCCGGTAAGCATCTAACCAATTTTCCTTGCTTGATCAAATCGCGGGTCATCCAATTATACATTTAAGCGATACCACCATCTTAAATTGCTGTCTGTAATACCAACTCAGATAAGTATGTGGCCGACAAATAGCTGACTATTGAGATTGAGATAAAAACGTAAGCGAATGAATTGAAGTTTTTTAAAATTTTCTGAGCTGCGATCAATAGAGGATGGCGTTATCGCTAGCACTAACACCTGCCGCTCTAGACAACTCCACTATCAATGTTTTTCAGTGAACGGCTAGTACCACTCTCACTATATTCTTGACCACTTTTTTGGCTAAAATTTGGCATAAAAAATGGTTCAGAAAAAATTTGCTAAACCATACAAAGGGTGTAATAAGGCAATAAAAATTGCGTTTACTTGGCGTCTTGTTCTTTTTTCTTACGAATGCTTAGGCCTAATTCTTGGCCCCTAAACTTGGCAAAATACGAACAACCAATAAACATCATTGCAGACAATACAAGCTCTATCACCACATAAACCCGCTCATCAGGTCGATCCCAAATAAGCGTTAAGCCATGCAACATGTAAAACAATACAATAAAGTTAGACCAAGCGTAGGTATATGGCTTTTGCTTTAAAATACCCCACATTGGTAGCAGTAATGGTCCAACGGTGAGCAATAATAAGTTGAATTTACCCATTTCAGAAGGTACAAACACCACGTGCCAAAGTGGTAAAAACATCAATAAGCCAAAATAACCTGCTTGGCCGAGCAGCATAAAGCGTCTAGTTTTAGTGCGCATTATAATAGTTCCAATACACGTTCAGGAGGACGACCAATAATCGCGCGTTGTTCTTTGGTCACAATAGGGCGTTCAATTAATTTTGGCGTATTAACCATAGCATCTATAAGCTGCGTTTCAGTTAACGCGCTATTGTCTAAACCAAGTTCTTTGAATTCAGTTTCTTTGCTGCGCATCAGTTGACGGGCGGTTAAACCAAGCTTACTTAATAGTTCGCTAATTTGAACGTTGTTTAACGGTTGCTTTAAGTATTCAACAACGGTCGGCTCAATGTTATTGTCTAACAATAATTGCAAGGTTTGGCGGCTTTTAGAACAGCGCGCATTATGATAAATGGTAAAATCTGACATCAATGGATCCATTATTACTAAATTTGAGGCCGATCTTACTCATATTTTCAAATTTTTCAAGTCATCTCGCATTTGCTTAAACTGCTTAATGCGCGCCTCAAGTCTTGCTTGGCTCAATTCATCCTTGCCAAGTAAATTATGGGCACTGTAAAGTTGTTTTAGTGCGCCTTCATAATCGCCAAATAATGCCATTTGCTCGGCTCGCGCTATATTTCGAGGTACAGCTTGATCTGCTTCTTTATGAATTTGATGTAACAGACTCCAAGCGATTGCGCTAGTGGGTCTGTCGCCCACATAGCGATTAAGAATTTTCGCGGCTAATTCATATTGCTTAAGCTCTAACAGAACACTGGCATAATTTAACACAACGACCTGATTGTTAGGTTTGATATCGTTGAAATAAGCTAACATGTCTGCGGCTTCCTGCGGTTTCTTTAGGGCTAGATAGATGTCGGATAAGGTATCGATGTAAAAAAGATTATTGGCGTCCTCTTGGCGCAATTGGTTAATAATCTTGTATGCGATATTTGCTTTACCTTTTTTCAACGCAATGAGTGCCTGCGCATAACTAAGTGCTGTTTTATGTTCTTTGCTATTTTCAGCAAATTTCTTCTTGGCTAGTGTTTCGCTGACCTCGATATCTTTATGAGCAAATCGGATCAGAATACGCGCTTTAGCGAGTAAAAAATTTAAACTAGGCGGCAATTTTTTACTTGCATAACCCGCTGCTCTAATGCGTGTTTCGGAAATTCGTTGTTCGGTCACCGGGTGCGACATCAACATGGGTGGCATTTTTGTTGCGTAACGGTAATTTTGGGCCATTTTTTTGAAAAATTCAGGCGCGCCTTGTGGATCAAAAGCACTATTAGCAATTAACGAAATGCCAATACGGTCTGCTTCTTTCTCATTTGAACGGGTGTAATTAATCGCAAGTTGCTTAGATAACGCGATCGATGTTTGGAATCCCGCTAATCCGGCTTGCGGCGCGCCTGCCATAATTAACGCCACAGACGCTAGCATTGCGGCAATTGTGGCGGGGTTAGAGCGTTGGCTAGCCTCAATAGACCGCGCCAAGTGACGTTGCGTAACGTGAGTAATTTCATGACCAACCACTGAGGCTAATTCACTCTCGTTGTCGGCTAATAACAAAATGGCGCTATGAATGCCCCCGTTGCCACCAAAAAAAGCAAATGCATTGATGACGTCATTCTCGACCATAAAAAAATGAAATGGGGTTTTAACATCATTCGCTTGGGCAACAAGTCTGAGCCCAAGATCATTAATGTATTCGTCAATAAGAGGGTCGTTAATTATCGGTAATTTGCCTCGCAGCATCATCATGTATGCTTTTCCGATGCGAATTTCTTTCTCGATAGAAAGAGTGCCAGCAGCCGCTGTGCCTAATTCAGGCAACCGATGAATATTATTTGCGGCGCTAAGGCTTTGGCTTACTAGGGTTGTGCTTAGTAGCAGTGATAGCATTGTTTTTTTTAATGGTGACAAAATATAAACTTCCTTGCTCTCAATATTACATTGAAAAGATTAGCAATCTCGCGTTGAGCTTTACCCAATTACAAGAGATAATGACAGCATAACTGCTAATGAGTATAAAGTATTGATCACTCTTGATTTTACACATTCATGTTGTCCAATACCATTGGTACAAACCAAATTACATCTTAAGACCACCAAAGTGAGCGATCGTTTCATTATTATTTTATCTGATCCTGGCTCGTTAAGTGATGTACCTAAATTAATCAAAAAATTGGGCCATGAGATAATATTAATGGATAAAACCTGCAATAACGATGTCGTATACCAAATTACCGTAACTGTTTAAGGAAAAAAATATATGTTTCAACTGGTGAGCTCTTGGTATAAAAATCGATTCTCTGATCCCCATGCAGTGACATTAGTCTTTATCCTGCTAGCGCTTAGTGCACTATTCTACTTCTTTGCAGATCTATTAATGCCATTGTTGGTTGCTATAGTTGTCGCTTATTTACTCGAACGTCCAGTGACCTTGTTAAGTAAATATAATATACCGCGCACGGCAGCTGTGATCCTTGTGCTAGCGTTCTCTGGCTTGCTAACCGTACTCATTATATTTGGTATATTGCCTAGCGTATGGCAACAAGTGGTGACGCTCAGTGTAGAATTGCCAGACATGCTCGCTAAAGGGCAGCAGTATTTAATGTCATTGCCCCAGCAATATCCTGATTACGTTAATGCGGCGCAGATACAGACGTTTACTGACAGTATCAAAGTGCATTTAATTGGTGCAGGACAAGATATAGTATCGCAATCCTTTAAGTCATTGGTTAGCCTTGTTGCCTTAATGATTTACGTGATATTAGTACCGTTACTTATTTTCTTCTTCCTTAAAGATAAAAGTCAATTAGTCGCCGCAGCGACCCGTTTTGTACCGAGTAATCGCCGTTTAGCGACCCAAGTTTGGCTAGAAATGGATCGTCAGATCATTAACTATATTCGTGGTAAAGCCATTGAAATAGCCATTGTTGGCGGCGTCAGTTATGTCGCTTTTTCAATTCTAGGCCTCGCTTATGGCACGTTGCTCGCCGTATTGGTTGGCTTATCGGTATTAATCCCATTTATTGGCGCTGCTATTGTCACGATTCCAGTGTTATTGGTTGGCTTGTTTCAATGGGGGCCAAACGCGACCTTTGGCTATTTGGTTTTGGTCTATGCCATTATTCAAGCATTAGACGGCAACTTGTTGGTGCCACTGCTGTTTAGTGAAGCGGTTAACCTGCACCCAACGGCGATTATAGTGGCGGTATTATTGTTTGGTGGCTTGTGGGGGTTCTGGGGTGTGTTCTTCGCCATTCCGTTGGCTACCTTAGTCAAAGCCGTATTAAACGCGATGTCGAAACGTAATGAAGTCAAGCAAGATACCCTCGAAGCGACAAGCTAGAATTAGCCAATAAAAGCCGCTTCATCATTGAAGCGGCGATTCTAAATAACGGTGCTAGATAATTAAGTGCTTACGATTGTGGTTTTTCAATGCGCCTGATCTGAATCACTAAACCACCTTGTGGGTGATCAAAATAATGAATTTCGTTAGAGCGTACTCGTCTATTTTGCTTGAAATGACTACTATTTAGCCAGCCAACGGTTGCTGGTACAAGTTGTACGTCAGTACTTGGTTGCGTTAAATCAGCTTGTTGCACCACTTGCGGTGCTAATTCAGACAGCGCTTTCAATGACGAGCCTTGGGTGATTTCTAACTGTTCATCAGCCAATAACGCCATCAAATGCGTTTTCTCTACGTCACTAAGTATCCGATGCCCAGGTTGTCGAAAATCAAAGTCGGCTTCAATGAACAAAAAACGTCTTAGATATATTTTCAATAAACCGTCGAGTTGCCAAACAGGTGGCACAATAGCCTGTGAGTTGCCATCTTCTCGTTGAAGTTCTGCCACGATACTGGTGATATCGGTGGCTAAGACTGGCTGGCTCGTTAATACCATTTCATTAGATTGTTGCTCAGTGGTCGTCTCTAAAGTGCTGTTTATCTGCTCCAGTAGTGTGCTTTGTGCTGGTAACGCATTAACATCGATCTTTTCGCTGCCATCAATATTAAAGTGTTTGGCGTAATTTTCACCACCAAATAGATGGAATGGCAGTGCGCGGGAGCGTGATAAAACGGGCTGACGCCAACCTAGGTGCAACACCGGACTTAATTTCTTAGCCCAACGCATTTTCCCCGTTAAACCGGTAAGTTGTAAATGCTCTTTGTCTAATAAATGGATGTTGGTTAGTTCATCCGGCATTGATTCAGCCGAGATTCTTCGCGGCATTTTACTCGGTGCACCTTCATGCATCGTCATCTGATAGTTAATACCATCATAGGTGAATTGTGCAGGGTAGGGCAAAAACACCGGCGCTTGTTGATCCGTCTGTTGAAGGCTATTGTTTGAAAACTCAAGGCTGTTGGCATTAAGCGTTATGCGTTGCCGGCGTATTTGATAGGCCTGTGCAAAATAGTGCTCTTGTGGGCCATAACACATCACTCTTTCATCAATATTAACGGCGCTGTCTATCACTAATGGCTCATGAGTGCTTAATTGTTGGCGTGTGAACTGATCTAAAGTTGGACAATCATTATATACTTGTGCAAAGCGCGCTGGCAGAATATTTAGGCTTCGTTTACCGGCATAACTTGTCGGATGCAATGAGAATTTCTCGCTACTGTCCTCATTGTGGCGTTCAAACAATACAAGCTCTATCTCAAACCATCGATCCTTGGCATGGACAGTTTGGCTTAGCATGCTAGCGGCCAACGCCGCACTGACTAAGGTCATGGTGCGCACGTTACGTATCGTGTGAATCATTTTATTACTGTTCACCTTAATTCTCCGTTTGATTTTGCTCAAATTCGTCAAGCATGGCATTGATTAATGTTAGCCTGTCTGACGCATTGTCTGTTTTAATTGAAAACTTTAATTTGTTGCTGCCATCTAGTTTATAAATGCCTGGCTGGCTACGTAATAACGACAATAAATAGCCTAAATCTACTTTAGATCGTTCGCTAAAGACTAACTGACCACCATTGTTACTGGCTTCTAGGCGACTTATGCCTAATGCCGTGATTCGCTGCTTAATATGTGTTGTCGCGAATAAGTTTTTCGCGGCGTCTGGCAACAATCCAAAGCGATCGATTAATTCAACCTGTAAGGTATCAAGCTCACGTTGGCTCTCGCAGTTAGCAATTCGTTTGTATAGCGAAAGACGCGTATTAACATCGAAAATATAATCGTCGGGTAGTAAAGCGGTGACTTTTAAGTCAACTTCACCACCTTGGCTCAGCAAGTTACTAAGTGATGGCTGCTCACCATTTTTCAGAGCCCGCGTTGCACCGTCTAACATCTCCATGTACAAAGTGAATCCGATGGTTTGAATTTGACCGCTTTGATCGTCACCTAATAATTCACCCGCGCCGCGAATTTCTAAATCGTGTGTCGCCAGTACAAAACCGGCACCAAGATCAGTTAATGACTCGATGGCATCTAAGCGCTTTTTTGCGTCTTTAGACATCAATTGCTGTGCGGGTGTCATCAAATAAGCGTAGGCTTGATGGTGCGAGCGACCAACGCGGCCTCGTAATTGATGCAACTGCGCTAAGCCGAATTTGTCGGCACGATTGATAATAATAGTATTAGCCGTCGGAATATCAATGCCGGTTTCTATAATTGTTGAACACAACAGTAAATTGTATCGTTGATGATAAAAATCACTCATTACTTTTTCGAGCTCTCGCTCGGGCATTTGGCCGTGAGCAATGGCGATGCGAACTTCTGGCAGCAGCGCTTCGAGATCTTGCGCCATGTCTTCTATTTTATCGACGTCGTTAAATAAGAAATAAACTTGACCGCCGCGCGTGACTTCACGGCGTACTGCTTCTTTGATTATGTCCTCATCGTACTCGCGCACAAAGGTATTAATAGACAAACGACGAGCGGGCGGCGTTGCGATAATAGAGAGATCGCGCATGCCGCTCATTGCCATGTTTAGCGTACGAGGGATTGGCGTGGCGGTCATGGTTAAAATATCGATGTCGGCGCGCAGTGCCTTTATTTTCTCTTTCTGGCGCACGCCAAAACGATGTTCTTCATCGACAATTAATAACCCTAAATCGGCAAATTTAACGCTGCCTTGGATCAGTTTGTGGGTACCGATAATAATATCTATTTGACCGTTGGCTAGCTGCTCTAACGTTTCTTGCTGCTGCTTTGGGGTGC
>JABSRV010000174.1 GCA_013214905.1 Psychrobium sp.
TTGTTGGCCAAGACGCTGTTGCCATGGGAGAAGTGCTAACGACGCATCCAGATATTGCAAAATTCACCTTCACCGGCTCAACAAATGTCGGCAAAAAACTCATTGCACAATGCGCTAGCAGCGTTAAAAAAGTATCAATGGAATTGGGCGGCAATGCGCCATTCATTGTGTTTGATGACGCGGATATTGACGCGGCAGTCGCGGGCGCCATTGCGTCGAAGTTTCGAAACGCTGGCCAAACCTGTGTTTGCACTAATAGAATCCTGGTGCAAAAATCTGTTCTTGAAGAATTTACCAGCAAATTCTGCGCAGCGGTAAACAAGTTAACCATTGGCAATGGTTTGAAAAACGTTAATATTGGACCAATGATTTCTAGTGACGCGCTAGGGCGCGTTAATCAATTGGTGCAAGAGGCGGTTGCTAGTGGCGCACGTATTCTTGTTGGTGGACAACGTGATAATGCGGGGGCTAATTTTTATCAGCCTACCGTATTAGCTGATGTCAGTAACGATATGGCTGTCGCCTCTCAGGAGATTTTTGGTCCGGTCGCACCGATTATTAGCTTTGAAGATGAAGCTCAGGCTATTTCGTTAGCAAATGATACAGAATATGGTTTAGCCGCCTATTTTTATAGTCGAGACATTGGGCGAGTGTGGCGAGTATCACGATTATTAGATTTTGGCATGATAGGTATTAATGAAGCGATAATATCTAACGTAGCTGCGCCATTTGGTGGTGTTAAAGAGTCGGGTAACGGACGCGAGGGTTCAAAATATGGCCTTGACGATTACCTTGAGATAAAATATCTCTGCCTTGGTGGTTTAGATTAATTAGCTTGGTTAGCACCAACATAAGCTAGGCATTGAGTAGAGTGAGGCATCACTGCCTCTTCTCCTCTCACTGAACCGTACCTAGTATACGGCTCCTGCATAATTCACATCACCAAAGCAATAGGCATGATAAATGTTTTACTCGTGAATAGCCCTTGGTTATAAGCGACCAACAGGATCATGTCTTTTGAGCAAAATGCATTAGTTGTAACCTAGCTCAAAACAATATTCGTCTTCTTGCCTCATTTTAGTAAGGGGTAACGAATAGCTGCGTGCAGGGTGATTATTTGGCAATAATTTTGTAGATAAATCTTTAGTTTTAGCCGCATGAGTGGATGACGTGACGTTAGGTATTTTCCTGGTTTTGATATTCATGTTGCTCTCCTTTGAGTTGACTTGTTATTAATATCAAAGTAGTAAGCACATTAAAATGAGTATAAATTAGGTATAATATAACCTTTAGCTATGTGTCTGTTCTAGCAAGTCCTATTGTTGACTAACAGGGTTAAATGGACAAAAAAAAGCGCCTCATTAGTAAGGCGCTTTTCTATTATTGATTAGCGATATTATTCGCTGGCGTAGCCTTGCGTTGGCAAATCTTTATTATCGAGTACAGCGCTAAAACTAGTATCTTGCGTATTCATGCTTAAACGTTGTTGGCAAAACCAATTAACGACAAGCGGGTAAATACGATGCTCTTGCTCATGTACACGAGCCGCAAGATCGTCGCTAGTATCGGTATCAAAAACGGGTACTTTAGCCTGTAAAATAACCGGACCACCGTCTAGCTCTTCCGTCACAAAGTGTACACTAACACCATGCTCACTATCGCCAGCATCAATGGCGCGCTGATGCGTGTTCAACCCTTGATACTTTGGCAATAACGAAGGGTGAATGTTTAACATACGCCCTTGGTAATGATTGACAAGTTGCGGCGTTAGAATACGCATAAAGCCAGCTAACACAACTAAGTCTGGCTGATAAGTATCAATGGCCGCTTGCAGCGCTTGATCATAATCTTCACGAGACGGATACAATTTGTGATCGACAACTTGATGTGCAATCTCGCTGTCTTTCGCGCGTTGTAAACCATAAACGTCAGGGCGGTTTGAAATCACAGCCACTACCGAACCAGCAATAGCTTTACTATCACAACCGTCGATAATGGCCTGTAAATTACTGCCATTACCACTGATAAGAACCACAATTTTTGTTGTCATGGCACGCTCCTTAAATAGGATTAAGAAATAGTAACTTGATCTTCATCGCCTACACGAGTTGCGATGTCGCCAATGTGCCATGCATTTTCGCCTAACGTATTGAACATATCAACCACGGCTTTAGCCTGTTCTTGTGGCACAACTAACATCATGCCAACACCACAGTTAAACGTGCGATACATTTCATAGGTATCAATGTTGCCGTTCGTTTGCAACCAGTTGAAGATTTCAGGCCACTGCCAGCTGCTATCATTAATGTTAGCTTTTAAGTTGTCTGGTAATACACGCGGAATATTTTCCCAGAAACCACCGCCAGTTATATGCGATAACGCGTGCACGTCATGCTTTGCAATCACTTCAAGACAATTTTTAACTTAAATACGGGTAGGCTCTAACAAGTGATCCGCAATGCTACGATCACCAAGCATTTGCTCGGTATCTTGCTTGTTTACTTCTAATACCTTACGGATTAATGAGAAGCCATTAGAATGAGGGCCTGAAGAGGCTAGGGCGATAATAGCGTCTGTATCACTAACCTTGGTGCCATCAATGATGTCGGCTTTCTCAACAACGCCAACACAAAAACCAGCAATGTCGTAATCGCCTTTATGGTACATGCCAGGCATTTCAGCTGTTTCGCCGCCAATTAATGCACAACCAGCAAGTTCACAACCTTTAGCGATGCCGGTGATTACGTCGGTTGCTACATCAATGTCTAGCTTTGCCGTTGCGTAATAATCAAGGAAGAATAGTGGCTCGCCACCTTGCACGATAAGATCGTTAACACACATGCCAACCAAATCGATGCCAACGCCTTGATGACGCTTTAAATCGATAGCTAAACGAAGTTTAGTACCTACGCCATCGGTACCAGAAACCAATACTGGCTCTTTGTACTTGGTCGGTAATTGACATAATGCGCCAAAACCACCGATATTACCCATTACTTCAGGACGGTGAGTACGTTTAACCACACCTTTAATGTTATCTACAAGTGCATTACCTGCATCAATATCAACACCAGCATCTTTATAACTTAGAGATTTAGAATCAGTCACGGTAACATTCAACCTAATTGCATGAAAAAATTTCGCATATTTTAGCCTAATGTAATGCGTTAGGAAATCTAAAAGTGAGATTTATTTCACTATTTTTTCAATAAACAACGTAATTAAGGTGATCTGTCGCACGGTTACTGGTTGGTAATGCATCATTTTGGCGTTTAACTCTTAATAGGGTGTTTAATTGTTTTTATTTGATTCAGGCACTGCTCATTAACAGTTGCTAGGCTGTCATCATCAGCATTTGCTGTAAACATATACCCGTTATCCTTGAAACCGCAGTTTTATTGTCGGCGGATTAGAATCACAATCACTTATAAAACATAAGCTCAGGCGATTCTAACCTTGACGGCTTCACTGCAATTCCAATGATTTTTGGTATAGTTTAACGTGCGCCGGTTATTTTATAAGTAATTAAAACGTAACAAATAATGTCATCAAAACTTATTATTCGAGTGGGGTTTTATCACTAGCCTGCTGCTCATTACGCAACAAACCGCCTGCTTGTTCATCTTGCGTGAGTCTCTGCTGCGGCTCATAACGTGACGCTTGATTGACCTTTAATATATTTTCTGCATGTTGTAGATCGGCGGTATTGGTAAAGCCGGCAATATTTTCACGGTCGCTCAAGAAGCTACGGATTTCACTCACAATATCAGCCAGTTCGTCGTCATTTTTACGCATCGACATTACATAGCGTGGCATTTCTACGTTCTGACTGCCCGCCGTAGCGAAGGTACTGGTTACAATACGAGCGCTAACTATCCAAGGTGTGATAGACGATTTAACGACTACATTCTCACTGCGCGTTGAGTCGTGAATAGACATGCCGGTAGATATTTTTGATTCTGAGAACGTACCATCTGTTTTGATGTACATTAACAACGATTCAAATTGCAATTCAGACCAGAAGACATTGGAGAAATTCTCTAACATACGACCAATGGTCGTTAATATTTGCCATAAGAATATGGTGCTAACAAAACCCACTGCCAACAATGAGATCTCTGCAACAACCGGCTGCAATCTGGCGATAACAGCGCTGTCAGAACCGCGTAAAGAAACCGGATGCGCCATCAGGGTTTTAGCGTATTCAATTGCAATGCCGATTTGATCGGCTAGCGAATAAAACAGTATTGCGCCTAGCACTAACAATACTTGCCCAGCAATGGTCGAAATTAAGCGGGTTGTTTTAAAAGGCTTGGGTTGTTCAATCTCATTGAATTGCGGCTGAGTTTCAATCAGTAGTTCGCCAGAGAAAGAACCCTTGCCTTGGCTTTGCTCAATCAATTTTGGCTCAAACGCACGATATGTTCGATTCGGAATCTCTTTGTAACGGCGGTTTGCCAACACAATATTTTCTATATTGATAAATATTTCATTAGGGTGTACCGACTCTTGTAAGTTTTCTCTAAACTCACTAACTTCGGTAATTGGCTCCGCCGCCTTGGTACGTACCACCACCATGTATAAAACAAGTGCGCTGGCTAAACTGCCCAATATCAGCAAAATGACCATGCTAGGCCAAGCAGAAAACACCTCGGCTTGAGAAAATACTTCAGTCACTATGTTTTGATTGCCATAGGTCGTGCTGCCGTAATGATAAGCCACACCAATAATTACTGGAAAGATAATTGAAAAGGCAATAATTTTCGCCAACCCAGCCGCTCCAGCACTTTGTAATACTTTTACTCGGTCAATACGCACTGCTGCTGCAGCGCTGCGCCAAGCCAATACCAAATAAACAAGCAACATCACCGAGAACGACGGAATAATGATATGCCCAGCTTCACCAGCCAAACCACTTGAAGAGACAAAGTACGTTAAACCAAAAGCGATAAACGCAATTATGGTGGTTGCTAATACAGAGACAACTTCTTGCAGGATATTACGAATGGGATAGGGTAAAAATATCAACTTTGGAAATATGGAATGTACAAAACGCCCCATCCAACCCATTGGTTCGGTGAAGGTGGTGTTTTTTCGACCCATTAACATGGATTCAAGGGTGGTTGAATCATAAGCCAGTGATTTCATGCGCTGCTCTTGACGCGCATTATCGATTTCACTCGGTGTTTTGTTAAACGCTAACGATGATGGTACCGAGCGACCAACAAAGAATTTAAATAGATAGAAAATACCACGGCCGGCTCGGCGTAAACCAACGACAAGCAATATCATTCCCATGATGGCGTAAACCCAAGCGGTTACGAGGTCATGTTCGATCATGGTTGTGGTTTTAAAAATACTATATAAACCAATGGCGGCAATTAAAAAACCACCTAACGTTCGGATCCAACCCTCTAGTTTGAACGGATTCTTAATGCCTAATCCCGCGGAGCCAAAATCATAAGCCATTGTTATTTCCCTGTTAATGTAAATTTCGCATACTTTATCTTTTTTACATGATAGTAATCAATAAAAATTAAGGTTTTGTTTGAGCCAAATATAATCTGCTTGAAAATACGGAAGTATATCTCATTACATCAATCATTTTGCTCATTGCAACATGTTCACGTTTTCAGCAACTAAGTGATATGTTATAGTATTACATTATCACTTTTACACAACCGAACAAGATACTCATGATCCTGCTTGCCAGCCTAGTAGCCTTAATAATAGGCCCATTACTATTTAACTTCACCAGCAAGAAAACCAATATGTTGGACCTGTTTGATGGTTTCATCTTTGTGGTCATTGGTGGTTTGGTGGTATTCCATATTTTACCAGAGTCGATGGAAGTCGCAGGCTTATGGAGCATTCTATTTGTATTGATGGGACTCATTGGTCCTAGTGTTGCGGAAAGTCTCTTTCACAAAGCGGCGGCATTTACTCACAAATCAACGCTGATTTTAGGCGTGTTCGGCTTGGTCGTGCATAGTTTAACGGACGGCACCGCTTTAACAGAGTCACCAGATTTTGATCAGCTAACCTTAATTATTGCGGTCATAGCCCACCGATTACCTGTTGGTCTAACGGTGTGGTGGTTATTACGACCGCACTTTGGCAAAACCGTTGCCTTAGGCGTCTTAGCATTAATGGGGGTTGGCACGGTATTGGGCTCTCACTTTGGCGCGCAATGGTTGCCTAGCTTTAATGAAACCACTATTGCCTTATTAGAAAGCTTTATTGCAGGCTCAGTATTACACGTCATATTTCATCGTCCATACGCCGAGCATCATCATAAACATCAAGCGAGCAATACCCATTTCGACGGCGTAGGCTCAATGTTGGGTTTAGCGTGTTTAATTGCGATATTGTTCACAGGTCATCAGCATGAAGATGATAACGCACATTTACAGCTAATGTTGTTTGTAGAGCTAGCATTCACCTTGGCACCATTTCTATTGTTAGCCTATGCATTATCGAGCATCACCAAATTTTGGTTCTCAGATAATCACCCGATGCATTTGCAAATTAATAGCCCATCAAAATTTCAAACCTTGCGCGGCGCGTTATTAGGGTTACCTTTACCATTTTGCATTCCCGACGCAACCAAGGCTTATCAGCTATTGCGTAAGCAAGGCGCTAATACCACCATGGCGTTGGCCTTTTTGATTTCAGCACCGATCTTAGGTTTTGAATCGTTATTAGTATCTATGCCTTTGCTTGGTGTTGAAATTACCGCGCTAAGATTATTAAGCGCCGTGGTTATAGTGGTCATTATGGCGCTTATTTTAAGCCATTGGTTGGCTGACAAAGCGGATAATACACCGGTCACAAAAATAGATGTGTCAAATCGATTACAACACGCCTTGCGCCACGGTTATGAGCATCTATTAGATCATACCGCGCCATGGATTTTAGTCGGCCTCATTCTAGCCACCCTATTGACCTTTGGTGAGCATCAAGCGCATTGGAGTGACATCTTTTTAGTGGCAGCTTTAGCATTGCCTTTCAGGCTTTGTGCAACGGGTCTTACGCCTCTTGCTGCCGCAATGCTGGTGAGTGGCTGGGATGTTGGCAGCGTGATGATATTAATGCTGATAGGCCCGACAATTAGCATTGAGTTAATTCGTTTTGTGGCAAAAGAGCATGGCAAAAAATTAGCCGCTATATTTACCCTTTTATTGCCGCTGGCAGTGATTACTTGTGGCTGGATTATTCATAACGTACTTAAGATTGATAGTGATAATTTGTTGCAGCTTGATCATGGTTCGGCAAACGCACTT
>JABSRV010000175.1 GCA_013214905.1 Psychrobium sp.
AATATTTCATCTACTTTGTTCACTGGAATGCCGCAGCCCTGATCCCACACTTCAATGCGTACATCATCGCCTTTGCGGCGACACCCTAACAATACTTTTCCGCCACTGCCGTAACGAAAGGCATTGGTCAAAAAATTCTGCACGATGCGGCGCAGTAAATTGATGTCACTGTGCACCACGATCGAGGAGCTGACCGATTTAAAATCCACGGCATAGTCTGCCGCCATCGCGCCAAACTCTGCGTTAAAGTTATTGAGTAAATGAGACAATGGAAAATCGTCTTTAGAGACCTCAATCGCCCCAGATTCTAGTTTTGAGATATCGAGTAGATCAGCCAGCAACTGACCAGCCGCTTTTAACGAGTCAGCAATATGATGCACAGTTTCTTGACTTTGCGTGTGTTCATTCTCACCTTGCAACAGTGACGCGGTAAAAAGTCGCGCCGCATTAAGCGGCTGCATTAAGTCATGACCAATCGCCGCCATAAAACGAGTTTTACTTAAGTTGACTTGTTCTACTTTCGACTTAGCTTCAAGCAAACTTACGTTGGCCATGGATAATTCTTTAGTCCTTGCCAATACCCTCGCCTCAAGTTGTTCTTTAGATCTTACCAACTCTCGTTCGACCTGTCGGTATTGGGTAATGTCTGAAAAAGTAGTAACAAAACCACCGTCGGGCATTGGGTTGCCATGCATTTTTATCACGCGCCCGTCTGGGCGGGTTCGCTCAAACGCGTAAGAACAACCTAACTGAACCCGTTCCATACGCCGCTGCACATGCATTTCTATGGCACCAGGACCGCAAAATCCGCGCTGGGCGTTAAAACGGATCAGCTCTGCGATGGGTTTTCCGACTCGTAAAAAACCTACTGGATAATCAAACAAGTCGATATAACGTTGATTCCATGCCATTAACTTATATTCGTCATCGATAACACTCATGCCCTCGCTCGCATGCTCGATCGCACTTTGCATCAGCTTTTGGCTGGTTTGTATTTTTGAAGACGCATCATCAATCAAACTGACCAAGTCATCGAGCGGCATATCTCGCCCTTCTAACACCGAATGCATCACTAATGACGCTGAGGAGGTGCCAATGACGGAGGACAATAACAGCTCGGTATGCTCGATTATCTGACCATTAGCGGCCTGCGCCCAATTATGCTCGCCAGAGAACTCAGACTTAAATTCAATAAAACTTTGCAGCGCCTTGTCATGTCCAATAAAACGCCCTGCCAACATCAATAACTCTTGTTGTGATAAGGCTGCGCCTTTGATTGCTTTTTCATGAGTTTGTCGATTCACAAACAAACCGGCCTGCATGCGTTCCCGCACGCCAGAACGAAAAATTAGCGAGCCCCAGACGTAAAACACCACATTGACGATTAGGCTCATTAATATCCAATTGTAACTCGGCTGAATCTCATTAATCCACGTCATCGATTGATGCCAGTTAATATCTGCTGCCACCGGTCGAATTAAGGTATACAGCCAAATGAACATACCGCTTAACAATCCAAGGTATACGCCCTTTTTATTGCCGTGTTTCCAATAAACTCCGCCGACAAGGCCGGGTAATAACTGGGTAAACACCCCAAAGGAAATTTGGCCAAAGGTGGCCAATGAGTTGCCTATAGCCACTTGGGTATAGAAAAACCACGCCAATGTTAACAGCGCAATAATGATCAAGCGCCTAATGTTAAGAATGCTGCGACTAAAAGAGTCAAAACTGCGCTGCTCTAACGTATGAGTGCGCAGTAGAACCGGCACTATCCATTCGTTGCTCACCATAATAGATAAGGTTAACGCCGCAACGATAACCATACCCGTTGCTGCCGATACCGCGCCTAAGAAACCTAACAACGCCAACCCATCATAGCCAAGTGCCAACGGCAGGCTAATGACGAATGTATCGGCTGAAATACTTGGATCCATCACCAGCTTACCCGCCAAGGCTAGCGGTAAAACAAACAGTCCCGAAAGCAGTAAATAAACCGGAAATATCCAGCGGCTGTTCTTCAAATTGTCCTTGTTATCACTTTCTACCATCATTGTATGAAACTGGCGCGGCATACATAAAAATGCTGCCATCATCACCAGTGTTTGCGTAAAGATAGAACCATAGGTCGTAAGGTCGTGATGATGGTTAATGATGTTTTTATCACTGGCTTGCTGCCAAATATCGCTAAAACCATCAAAGTAGACAAAACAAATAGTGATGCCAATCACCAAAAATGCAACCAGCTTAACCACGGCTTCAAAAGCAATGGCGAGCATTAATCCTGGATGATGCTCGGTCGCGTCTAATTTTCGCGTACCAAATAAGATGGTGAATAGCGCTAAGACGGCGGCAATGGCAAGCCCTAATAAGGTAGGGTCTAAGTATGTATTGCTATCAAATATGTAAAAACTGTTGACGATAGCTTTTAATTGCAACGCAAAATAAGGCAAGGTGCCGACCACGGCAATAAGGGTGATGAGTGCAGCCAACCCCTGTGATTTACCATAACGTGAGGCGATAAAGTCAGCCAGTGAGGTAATTTTTAACTCGCGCGTTATGGTAAGTATTCGGGTTAACAAGGGAAAGAAAAATATAAATAGAAGAATCGGCGCCGCATAAATAGGAATGTAGGACAATAAACTGTCTGCAGACATGCCTACGGTGCCTAAAAAACTCCACGATGAACAATACACCGCAAGGGACAAACCATAAATGGTATTTTTGCTGCCTTGTTTAAATAAATCAAAATGGCGGTCGCCAAGCCAAGCAATGACAAATAATAAGCAGACATAGGCAATTGAAATCAATACCAACAATGCACCATTTTCCATCTAACATACTCTACTAGCAAACAAATCTGAGCCAATATTAACCAACAATGTGTAAATTGTCGCGTTAATAATACACTCATTGGTCGTAGTCGAATAAAGTGCTGACAGTTTCTTTATTATTGTAATCAATACGATAAGCTCCTATTATCGAATAGGACAATATTCGTCTATTTGGCGAAAGCAATATACCAATGTCTAATGGCATCAATGGCAAAAAAAAACTAATAATTTGATGCATCAATAATAAGAAAGGGACAACCCATGACATCATCGGATAACTACCCAGTCAACGCAGATTTTGCTCAAAATTCGCTTATCAACAATGCCCAATACCAAAAAATGTATCAAGAGTCGATTAGCAACCCCGACGCTTTCTGGGCGGAGCATGGTAAACGTATTGACTGGATAAAACCCTTTAGCATCGTAAAAAATACCAGTTTTGATGCCCCTAACGTCAAGATTGAATGGTTTAGTGACGGCACGTTAAATGCTTCTGCGAACTGCTTAGACAGACACCTGGTCAATAATGCAGACGATATCGCGATCATTTGGGAAGGTGACGATGATAAAGACCGCCGTCAATTAACCTACCGCGATTTACACCGCGATGTTTGTCAATTCGCTAATGCACTAAAAGCAAAAGGAGTTGTTAAGGGCGATATCGTCTCTATTTATATGCCGATGGTGCCAGAGGCTGCAGTGGCTATGCTTGCTTGTGCGAGAATTGGCGCGGTGCATTCGGTTATTTTTGGTGGTTTCTCTTCTGAATCGATTAGTTCAAGGGTTATTGACGGTAATGCCAAAGTTATCATCACCGCCGATGAAGGCCCGCGTGGCGGCCGTTTTGTACCGCTTAAGGGCAACATCGATCAAGCATTAAATAATCCGAAAGTGACCTGTGTTGAGACAGTCATCGTGCTTAAGCGCACGGGTGGTGATATCGATTGGGTTGAAGGTCGTGATGTTTGGTGGCACGAACTCACCCAAACCATGGATGAACACTGTCCGGTTGAAGAAATGAACGCCGAAGATCCATTGTTTATTTTGTATACCTCAGGTTCTACAGGTACTCCTAAGGGCGTATTACACACCACAGGTGGGTATATGGTGTACGCATCAATGACCCATCAATATGTCTTTGATTACAAGAAAGGCGATGTCTATTGGTGCACCGCGGATGTTGGCTGGATTACCGGTCATAGTTACATGGTTTATGGGCCGTTAGCCAATGGCGCGACTGTGTTAATTCACGAAGGTGTGCCTAACTACCCTAGCCCAGCACGATTAGGTGAAATTGTTGATCGCTACCAAGTTAATCAGCTTTACACCGCGCCAACGTTAATTCGCGCGTTAATGGCCAAAGGTAAACAACATTTTGAGCATTTTGATGGCTCTTCGTTACGCGTGTTAGGCAGTGTTGGTGAACCGATTAATCCTGAAGCGTGGCGTTGGTACAATGATGTGATTGGTAAAGGCAAAAGCCCTATCGTCGATACGTGGTGGCAAACGGAAACGGGCGGCATTTTGATTACGCCATTACCAGGCGCCACAAATCTTAAACCCGGTTCGGCAACATTACCATTCTTTGGCGTGCAGCCTGCGATTGTCGATAGCGAAGGTAAAATATTGGAAGGCGTCGCGCAAGGATCCCTGGTTATTCTTGATAGCTGGCCAGGTCAAATGCGTACTGTATTTAAGGATCATGAGCGTTTTACCATGACTTACTTTTCAACCTTTCATAACATGTATACCACGGGAGATGGCGCAAAACGTGATGAAGACGGTTATTATTGGATCACCGGTCGTGTTGATGATGTGATTAATGTCGCTGGTCATCGCATGGGCACCGCCGAAGTTGAAAGCTCGTTAGTTGGTCATAAGGACGTGGCAGAGGCTGCCGTGGTTGGTTATCCTCACGAGATAAAAGGACAAGGTATTTACGCCTATGTCACTCTCAATGATGGCGTCACTGAAACCGAAGAATTACGCAAAGAGCTGCGTCTTTGGGTAAGACAAGATTTAGGGGCTATTGCCGCACCCGATTTGGTGCAATGGGCACCGGGTTTACCAAAAACCCGTTCGGGCAAGATACTGCGCCGAGTTTTACGTAAAATAGCGGCCAATGAAGTGGATGAATTAGGTGACTCATCGACCTTAGCTGACCCGTCAGTGCTCGAGAGTTTAATCGATAATCGCCAAAGCTAGCGCTTTATACACTACCTTATAACAAAACGCCATGACTGATGTGACATCGGTCATGGCGTTTTTATAAGTAACCTAATCAACGTGATACTTTAGTTGAAATGCATACGAATGCGATCTAAATCGGCTTGCGTATCTACACCCGCTGGTGGTGCTTGCTGGGCTATGCCAACCGCAATTTTTTCACCATGATATAACACACGCAACTGCTCTAATGATTCAATTTGCTCAAGCGGTGAAGGCTCCATCAATAAATATTGACGAATAAATCCTGCGCGATAGGCGTAAATACCAATATGACGGAAGAAGTTTTTCTCTATCAATTCACGACTGCCACGATGAAAACCATCACGATCAAACGGAATACCTGCACGGCTGAAATATAATGCACAGCTGTTTTTGTCACACACCACTTTAACGGCATTAGGATTATCGATATCGAGGTTATCATCAATAGGCACCGCTAATGTTGCCATAGGTATCGACGGACGTTCGATCAGTAAATTGGCTATTTGAGTGATGTTCTCACTTGGGATCATCGGCTCATCGCCTTGTACATTAACCACTATGTGATCGCTGTCCAAGCCCAATTTATCGATCACTTCGCCCAAACGTTCGGTGCCTGATTCATGCGCTGAGCTAGTCATGCAAACCACGCCACCAAATTGGGTCACGACATCGCTAATGCGTTGATCATCTGTTGCGACAACCACATTTTGTGCGCCAGACGCTAATGCTCTCTCGACTACCCACTGGATCATTGGCTTACCGCCTATATCAAGTAAAGGTTTGCCCGGAAGTCGACTCGATTGATAGCGTGCAGGAATAATTACCGTAAATGCCATAATAATTACTCTTGAGTTGCGTTACTAGCGTCATCTAATGGCGTAGCTTGCTCTTCGAGCAAGACGGGAATAGAGTCGTTAATGGGATAAACAAGCTTGTCGTATTGGCAAATTAATACGTCGTCATTTCGATTAAACTGCAATTTACCTTTGCAGACAGGACAGGCAATAATGCCTAATAAATTTATATCAAACGCCATTATTTTATTTCCTTTAGTTTCTCTAATATTTTTTGTTTTGCGGCCAAGGTCAGTTTTGCACTTACTGGTAAATAAAACCAGTTTGATGGCGCAAACCCCTGACATTTCACCGCGTCTTTTTCGGTCATTAACAAGACTTCGTCATGGTTCGTTAACGTTTGTAACGCTGCCAGATTAAATGCTTGATGATCCTCAAACGCATGTTGCTTTGATACGTCGATACCCAGCTCTTTTAGGGTATCAAAGAATCGTTGTGGGTAACCAATGCCTGCCATCGCGATAACATCTTTGTCATCAAAATGGCTATTATCAACAAGGTCATTATTGTCTACGCGGCGAATGCCTTGCGGTTCTAAGTTCATGTGCTCTTCGTTATAGCGACCAGTTGCACCATTATTAATAAGCAGATCAACGGTTTTTAAACGCCATAATCCTTCACGTAGCGGCCCCATCGGCAAAAGGTGGTTATTGCCAAAACGTCTTAGGCCGTCAATCACCACGATCTCCATATCACGCGCAAGTCGATAATGCTGTAAGCCATCATCACTGATGATAATATCGAGCGGTTTATTGAGCTTTTTTGCGTGCGCTAGCAATAATCGACCAACAGCAACTCGATCACGCCCCACTGCCATTAGGCAACCAGTTTGCTTAACGATAAGAGTCGGCTCATCGCCACAAATACTCGCCTCACTGTTGTTATCAACCACCATCATATCGGTCGCAGTGCCGCCATAACCGCGGCTAATAATACCAACGTGTAAGCCATGTTGTTGCAATAAATGCGCTAACCAAATCACCACTGGCGTTTTGCCGTTACCACCAACGGTAATGTTGCCAACGACAATCACCGGCACATCAAGAGAGACTGTGCGCTTAATGCCTAATCGATAGCTCATGCGTCGACATGACGTAATAAAGCCGTATAACAGGCGTAACGGTAACAATAACCACATCAATAGATGGCCCTGCTGCCAGGCACGTTCAATAAATGTTTTAATCATTGTAACTATCCAGTTTGACCTGTAGCTGTTCATCGCGCAGCCATTTGGTGCAAGTTTTAGGAGACAAAAGAGTCGGGAACTCTTTTGAACAACGTGAGTTGGCCAGCTATGCTGGTGAACTACACGGATGTAGTTCATAAAGCGCGGAGTTTATACGCATAAATGAGCACTTT
>JABSRV010000176.1 GCA_013214905.1 Psychrobium sp.
ACACAGCTAAAGATCTTAAAGTTGGTCTGTTCCAAGATACTACAGCATTCTAGGTTATAATGAGCGTTATTAAAAAAGCCGCAATTTAGTGCGGTTTTTTTGTGTCTAGTCATCGGAGCAAGCAATATTAATCATGACTAAGCATTAAACTTGGCCTGTTAACAAACGTTGAATCGTTGTGTTCATTAATTTTTTTAACATGAGAATCGTCATCAATACTACGCTTAAAAGCACCAAACAAATACTCAAAACCATAGGCGCTGGCAGATACACATCTAGACTAACCTTTTGTTGAAAGTAGTTTGCTGATAGCCACATGATTAGCACGAATGCGCCAGCGGTAACCGAGCATAATAGAATCTGTTTAAGTAGTTTACTAGCCATTAGGTGTTGACGTTGTTGTCCCATCGCCAGCGATAAACCAATCATCCGTTGCTCGCCTAATAACATGGTCTTTAATTGATACATCAGGCCAACACTAAGCATGACAAAGATAAATAGCGAAATTTGCAAAGTAACAAATAGCAAACCTCGTCTATTCTTATTCAAATCAATTAGCTGTTGTTGTATGTTTCCCAGTTGGTTAACACGTCCTAATTGTACGGGTATATCAAGCTTAGACAATATTTCACCGCTAGAAATCACTTTTGACGAGTATATATACAGCGGTGAGTAAATAGTTTCTTTTTCTTGCAACGACATATAAAGCATTGGCATATCAGATAGACTTGTACCAGCGTGCGGCACGTTTTCAACAATGCCTGTAATAGTTAATTGCTTTTTCGGCGCATCGCCTAACACTAATTGTGAGCCAATGAGATCATGAATGTTTGACCCAGCAATAAGTTTTTCAGCTAATGCCCGATTTACAATAATAGAACCTGGCGCAAGTTTGCCGTGCTGTGCCCACTTAGCGCCAATCATCGCTAAAAAGTTATTGGTGATGCTTATCTTATCGGTAAAGTGTGCTTTATCTTGCAAATCACCCAGCAACCTTATTTCGACCAACGGCGCCCTTGATTGAATTAGCGCTTCGTTACTAAGGGCAATATTATTGTCTTGCCCAAGTAACCATTTAACGGGTAACGAAATAGCCTCACCATCGGAGCGGGTTATTTCAATTCCGCTAATGCTCATATCTAAACTATCTGTTCGTTGTTTTTGCCATTCCTGATAGCCGCTAGATAATGAAACATTGAGTGCACACAGGGTTAAGAGTATCTGTGATAAAAACTGCAGATCAAACATCCGGCGTTGTGTTTTAGTAAAACCACCTTTACCGCGACTAAAGTGGGAGCGGCGCAACAAGTTGAACATTGGCAATAAACTAATAGCAATCAATATCAACAGGCATGTCGTCAGTACTAGAGACCATTGTAGCCACGAGAATTCAAACGTATTACCGAAATATTCTTGGTAAATATGACTGTCGCCCAACTGCGCTTGAATCAACAAAGCACTGCCCAATGCCACCAACACCACGCCAAGCAGCATAGGGATGTTTTCCCGCAGTAAACTAATGAGTTGATTTGAATTGGTCGCGCCCAGCGCAAACTTTAATGATAGTTCCTGACTTCGCTCAATTGCTATAGCCGTTACTACCGAAAAATAATTGCTAATTAATACAAATGCAAACGCCAAAAATAATAGCGCTAACACGATTAATTGTCTTAATAACTCTTGGCGCTGCTTAGGTAATAGCTCAACTCCACTGACCAGCCGAATATTAGTCTCTAAATTTATAGACACCAATGATCCGCCCGATTGATCTATTTTCTGTTGCATAAATTGCGTGGCTGGCTCGACAGAGAAATTGTCATCCACACTTATTAGTCCATGATAATACGGTAATGAATTAATTATTGCCTGTGTTTGCGTGGCGTTCTTGCCCTTGAATGGTACAAAATGGGTGAATTGTACCATCGGTATATACAAATCAACGGGCTTACTAGCAAATTTTTCAAATTGACGGGGCAGAACATGGCGCACCGTAATGTTTGAATCGCCCAAAGTGACCACCAGATTTGGCTCACTGAGCTGTCTCATCAATTTTGAGGTCGCAAATATTCCGCCGTCTCTTACATAATCATAAGCATCATCAACATCGAGCAACTCAAAGAATGTCGGCTCATAAAATAACACATCTATTTTTCGCCTTTTACCATTGAGTTGCAGCATTTGCCGCATTGCTGCAAATTTAGTGTAAGAGCGCACGCCAGGGGTCGATTTTGCATAATCCAAATCTACTCCCTTGCTAGTGACTAACAAACCTTGCATGCCATAAGCAACGCTATAAAGCGACTCTGTAGAGTTCGACCAACTAGGCCTGTCAGCGCTTAAACTGATGGACAGTTGAGTAACAATAACCGCTAACGCACTGAACATGCCCCACGCGATAATTAGAAATGCCCAACGAATACGTTGTTGTCGCCAGCAGCGCCAACCAAAAGAAATATCTTGCCACATTAGGGGGTGATCTCGCCGTCGATGATGTGAATAATACGCTGGCACCGCTTAGCCAACTCATTATCATGAGTCACTATTAATACGGTGGTGCCGCGTTGATTAAGCTCAAGCAGTAGATCAGTAATTTGCTCAGAGTTTTTTGAATCAAGGTTACCCGTTGGTTCATCACACAATAACATGTCTGGTTCGCCAACCAATGCGCGGGCGATAGCAACGCGTTGCTGCTGCCCACCAGATAATTGATCGGGATAGCTATTCGCCTTGTCTTGCAAACCAACCAAGCATAATTGCTTCATCGCGATAGCTTCATAATCCGCTTTTTTTACATCGCTATTATAACGCATGGGTAATTCGACATTCTTTAATACAGTTAACTCAGACACCAAGTTAAAGTTTTGGAAAATCCAACCTATGTTTTTGTTGCGCAATATGCTCAATTGATAATGTGATAACGTCGTTACGCTCGTATCACATAACGTATAATGGCCACTGCTTGCATTGTCTAACAAACCGATTATCGATAATAACGTTGACTTACCACTGCCAGATTGACCCACTAACGCCACGCACTGCCCTCGGTCAATGTCCAAATTAATGTTATTGAGCACATTGACCGCACCGGCACCACTGGTAAAACTTTTTGAAAGATTTGATAGGCTAATTAATACTTCACTCACGAACTGATTCCTTCCATTTTTTGGGGCTAAGCATCAACACTTGATCGTTGAGGGATAATCCATTAAGTATCTGTACTTGCTCCTCACCCACCCAACCAATGGTTATTTTTCGTATTTCATATTGGTTGATATTTTTAACCACAACACTAATGCGACCAGGGTAGTTCACATGGGGAGGTTTGGCCAACAACATGGTTTGCTGCAAAGATTCAATATGAATGCTTGCTGTTACGGCCGTATTAGACATCGTATTTTCCGGTAGTACACCAATAAGTTTGACTTCAATCTCCACGGTGGCGTTTTCTACGTTGGGAGAAATACGTTCAATTTCACCGTGAATGTTTCGCCCCTTGATGGAAATATCTACACCTTGGTGCAACGCTAGCAACGACGCCTGGGACGCTTGCACACGCAATAATGCATAAAGACTTTTAGGATCGGCTATTTGGCCAAGTACTTTACCTTCTGCTATACGTAATCCTTGCTCAAGTTCGCTATCTAGTTTGACGATTACGCCACTAATACCGGCACGGATCACCAAATTATCGATATCTCTTTGCATTAACTCGACATGTTTATTAGCGCGTTGCAAATAAAATTGTTGCGCTTTTATTTCTGCCGCTTGAGTAGCGCCTAATGTATTTATTGCTTCTTTTTCTAACCTAACCATTAAGTTGGCTTTTTGATATTGCAACTCAACTTCTTGTAAGTCGATATCAGAAATTATCTTTTGCTTAGCCAGTTTCTTTTTCGCTGACAAGCGACTCAGCGCAATCGTTAAATCGTATTGAGTAAGTTGCAACTGTGCTTTTTGACGTGACAGTTCCATTTTTTGAGTGGCTAGCAACTTTTCAAATACTGCGCGCTCGCCTAATAACGACAATTGCACTTGCTCGGCTTCTCTCAACAATTTTGGATTAACCAAGGTAATAATTGGATCGCTTGCCACGACTTTATCACCGGGACGCAATGATATTTTATCAATATTGCCGCAACCCAGACCCAAGATGCTATATCTAGATTTTGGCTGCAAACTACCATAGGCGCTAATTGATGTAACAATTAGACCCATGGTTGGGACTGAAGATGGAAAGGTTGTTTTAACCTGTTTCGACTGACTAAACACATAAAACGCTAACAGTAATAAAATTCCAGCCACAAACCCTAAAAGTAATTTTGTAGGGCTTGACTGTTTATCTCGAGGAATTTGCACTTCATAAATCCTATATTAAAAACGAGCGATCTACGCCAACTAATTTAGCAGTAAGTAGTCAGTTGCCGAAAATCCCACTGTTACTTTGCTCTTTTGTACGAGGACAGGAACTGAAGACACTCCCAGCTTTTTAAGATCTTGAGCCCAACGAGGATTTGAATTTATCACTCTAATCTCGACATTGATACCATGTTCTTTGACAAATGATTTAGCTAACTTACAAGCGGAACAGCCCTCGGTGACGTAAAGAACCGGTTTATTCACAATAAATGCATTAAAATCTCCATTTATGATGTTATCTTTAGATGAAAATTGTTTCGATAAAAAATCACCACCTAACCAGCCGCACACGCAAACAATAACAATTAAAATTAATGTTGTTACAGAGCCAATTAATCTCTTCTTATAGTTTTGAACACTTGCCATTTGTTATTCTCCAAAATATGATTAATATGAGCGAACAATTTTGGTAAATAAACATGATGCTCTGGTTTTACACCGTTCCTGGCTCTCATAAATAGACTATCGGTATCAGCTGCTCCCTTTTGCGTTGAGCTCGAATAAAACACGATATATTCACTTGTTTTATTCGCTTGAGGTAAAAACCTCTGTAACTGCTCAAATGAAAGGTGCTTAAAAAAATGATGGCCCTGTGGCCTATTAATAATAAGTAACGGCACGCCTGTTAATTTACCATCATTTAATTGTCCAAATTCTAGCAACAAAAACTTATTCTCATCACTTACAAATTTTTGCGCTTTCACCGAATAAACCAATATATAGGGGTTAGGAAATCCTCCCATAGCGGCCAGCCCTGAATTATCTGCTTGCTGAAAGGTGTCCACCATCATTTTATGATATAGGGTACCAAAATCATCTTTATTTAAATCCACAACTTGTGCAGCAGGCGTTTTAAATGACATAACTAACACTAATAACAATAAACCTAACTTCATAATCGTCCTTTAAAGAGTCCCTAATATTTAGGGACTTTAAATTGTCTGTATTTTAGTAATCGTGGCACTGAGTAGAATCACAACACCTAACCAATACAACTTCGTCACCTACCCATTTGTAGGTGCATGTGATTGTTTGTCGTGCCGCAGACGCGCTAAACGCAAATGATGCACTAAGAACAAAAGCACCTAACAGTAAATATTTTTTAAACATGTTTACTCCATTAATTATTCAAAAAAACATCAATCACGAGATGGTGATTGATTAGTGAAAACTACATTATTAATGAAATAAAGATCTACGAAAGATCTACGAAAGATCTATTTTACATATATTACTATGCTTATCAATGGTCTGAATGGTTTATGAAAACTCACTGCTACATGCCTGAACAGAATTTTTTGTTTTTAAAACAGTCAGGGGTTTCCAGATTTTGCCAATGCTGAGTAACTGTTCGTAAGGCTCTTATAGATAAGACATCAATTTTAAGTTAAATATTTTCGCATGAACAGGCTGTGAGGGTCGAGCTTATAATCAGCAAAGGGTGCGCATTCTTCAAAACCATGTCGCTGATATAATCGGTGCGCGGCAAAAAACTGCGGAGCGGTGCCTGTTTCTAGACTCACTCTGTGAAAGCCTTTTTGCTGTGCAAGCACCAATAAATGCTGCAATATATTCGCGGCGACTCCTTGTTGTAAGAAATCATCGCTAGTGCGCATTGATTTTATTTCGCCGCTAGTTTGGTCAAGTTGTTTGATTGCACCGCACCCCGCCAATTTATCACCAAACCAAGCAGCGATAAAAGTCATTTCAGGGCTGTGTAAGCTTGATAAATCTAACGTGTGCACACTTTCTTGTGGTGATTGATCTAGCATGGCCTGCTGATGTTGGCGTAACAGTGCAATCACTTGACTATTATCTAAGCCGCCTTGTTTGATGATTATTTGCATCTTATTCTCGATAAATTATTATGACTATTATTGCGCCGGATCGACAAATCCAGCGCTAGAATTGTTAGTGCGAAACCATCCAGCGATAGAATAACGTGTCGATTTAGCGGCTAGTACTTGGTGTGGAAAACGCTCACTTTCAAATATCACTAGGGTGCCAGCTTTGGGAGTTAACCGTTCAATGACTGCTTCACCTTTTTGATCATAAATGAGCAACTCACCGCCATTTTCTTGCGTATTAAGATAACACACTGTCGATAGTACCCGATTAGATTGTCCGCGAAATGCATCAAGATGTTTTTGATAAAAATCACCTGCTTGATACGTCGCATAGTGACATTCAAAATCAAATAGTCCCATGTAGAAATTACGATTGATTTGCTGTTTAAGATCATCAAGCAGCGTAATGTAACTTGCTTGCACCGCATTTGTTTGTTCAAACCACAATGTTTTGTCCGAGCGCACAGTCAAGTTTTGCTGTGAGTCGGTGCGCCGTCCTATGCCCGCGCTAACAAATTGTGCTTGCTGATTGATACAATCATTTAGCAGCTGATCAATTAACGTGGCATCAATCGCCTGCTCGATAATCGCATAACCATTACGATGTAAATCATCGAGTATTTGATCAATATGCTTTACCTGAATCATCACCTTTCCTTATTACTGATTCTTTACGCTTAAAACTAAAAAATCCCCGACCACTATTTTGGTCGAGGATTAAATGGACGAGGATTTTTATTTTTAAATTAGCGCTTAAGCTTTAGCAAGATCAAGCATTAATTCATTCATCTTATTGATGAAACCTGCAGGATCCTCTAACGAACCACGCTCTGATAACAAGGCTTGATGATAAAGTACATCAACCCATTTTTCAAAACGTAATTCGTCTTGCTCTGCCGCTAGATGCTTTACTAACTCGTGTTCTGGATTGAATTCAAAGATGAATTTGGTTTCTGGTACAGGTTGGCCAGC
>JABSRV010000177.1:0-3730 GCA_013214905.1 Psychrobium sp.
GTACGCCGTCAACAAAAATCGTTGAGATAGATTTATAACTGGTTTGCGCTAAACTCGGTGCTCTAAAACCAGAGCTAATCGCGCCGCGAAGCGCAAACTCATCGGTTAATGCGTAACGACCCGATACTTTGTTGGTGAAGTTAGAACCAAAATCACTGTAGTCTTCAAAGCGCCCCGCGTAAGCCATATTAAAATCATCTGAAAAATCGGTGTCTAGCTCGATATAAAGCGCGACGTTGTTACGACTTTCATCTACGGCACTAGCCGGTGAGAAACCAGATAATACTTGCGCGCCACCAGCAGCGATTGGAACGCCATCACCATCAAGTTTGGTGATATAAGATGCTTCTTCGCCGGCTTTGATTTGGTAATTCTCTTTGCGATATTCAGCACCAAAGGCAACGAATACTTCGTTTTCTAGGCCCCAATCAACCATGGTGTTTGCGCCTGCATTTAATACCAGTTGATCGTAGACAAGGCTACCGTTATCAAACTCAGTCGGACTGGTGGCACCTATTGAGGTATTGATTGAGTTTTTCACCATAAAACCGAAATCATTCTGGCCTAAGGTGGCACTAACATCCCAATTCCAATTACTGTTTTCGCCTTTAACGCCTAGCGATAAAGAGTGATCTTGCACGTTTGAGGCAATGTGAGGCAAAAATCCATCGGCGTAAACCGATAGTACGTTATGGCCATCTTTTGCTCGGCGATAAAAACCACCCGACAAGCCATCACGATCGCCGTAACTTGCAAAACCATAAAACTCGGTTGTTTCAGATAAATTAACGCCCATGTTGACAAAAACGGCTAGATCTTCAATCTCGGCTTTACCAAATTTGTGGTTGTAGCGATTGATAGTTAGTTCACGGGGATCTAATTTACCGTCGATGCGTGCGTAATTTTCACGAGGATCAAATCCCGAGCGATTTGATGCTTCGCGTTTTCGAGATTCAAAAGAGAAATTAATGAAGCCATCATTTTCAAAAGCAAAGCCATAATCACCAGCAATCGTGGTGACGCCGCCATCTGTCATTTTTCTATCGCTGCCAGTATCAAACAACAAATCACCGTTGCCATCGACACTCACACCGTTTAATTGTGGTACACCCGCCATTTGGGTATTGTATTGACCGTAGGTCACGCTAAGACTGCCGCCCTCTTGGTCTGTTAATGACGCCAGCAATCGCGTCTGAGCCGTATTGTGCCGCGGCACCATCTCGTAATACTTCAATAGATTTAATAGCAGACGTTGGAATTGCATTTAAATCTACCGCGCTAGAACCACGGCCAACCGTGCCGTTTAAATTAAGCAACGCCGAACTGTGACGACGTTTTCCATTGATTAAACCAATGTATGATCCGGTGCTAAACCACGTAAGACCGCTGGGCGTGAATGATCAGTGCCATCGGCAATCGATGCATGAGAGTAGTTAAAACTTGGGATTAATGTGCTCAAAATTTGACTAACTTCTAGCTGACCAGTTGTCACCATGTCATCTAGATTGATAACGTCAACCGGTACACTAGAGTCTGATACCGTGCGATCGTTGCGACGTGAACCAGTAACGATAATGCGTTCAACATTTTTTTTAGCGGTTTCTTCAGCGGCTATCGCCGACGTGCTTGCAATAGTGCTTACGGCAACCATCAACGACATAGGCAACAACTTGGCACTAAAAAATTCCTAAATGTGCGAAGCTACCGCCGTTTTGTGATTTGTAGACATATATATTTCCTTGATATTGTAATATTTATCGAACACTTAGCCGCTTAATCAAAGGTCAATTGGCATTGTTCCTTTAAAATGTAATCAAACTATAATACGAAAAGTGTTGATTACAAATATTGCAGCGTCTTGATTACGAAAGATTTAAACGTTAACTATTATTTGTCTATTTTTCGAATTCAAACAACTTGTATGCTGTAAAAACATGACCTTCAATATATATTGATTGGTTATATGAAATCACATTATTTATAGCATAGGCTGGTCAATCAAAGGAATCGAACATGCGTAACAATTTGTGCTGCCTTAACTTGCCCTTCATAGCATGAATATAGAGTTCCGATTATGGCCAGTATTAACAATAATTTACTTTATAATTGATTTCATCATCACCTTCATCTGAACTCGGGGAGCAGTTGCCGATACCAGATTAGCTTTGGAATACTTATGTTAGATGCAAAGATCTGTCAAAAAGCACGACTGTCACGCGATCCTAGGTTTGACGGAAAATTCTTTACGGCAGTAAAAACAACCGGTATTTATTGCCGCACAATCTGCCCCGTTTTCCCGCCTAAGGAAGAGAACGTGATCTATTTTGCAACGGCTATGGAATGTGCGGTAGAAGGTTTTAGACCATGCTTGCGATGCCGTCCAGACAGCGCGCCAAACTCTCCCGCATGGAAAGGCGTTAATACAACCTTAGACCGAGCCGTTTCATTAATTAACGATGGCGCATTGCAACAGGGTAATTTGGTCGATTTATCAGACAGATTAGGGGTTAGCGACAGATACGTTAGGCAGCTATTTAATAAATATTTAGGCGTATCGCCAAAAGCTTATGCCCTTTATCAGCAATGTTTGTTTGCTAAGCAATTACTACATCAAACAAACTTACCCATCACACAAGTGGCGCTAGCGAGTGGTTTTTCTAGTGTGCGACGGTTCAATGATTGCTTTCAATCACAACTCAAATTAACCCCATCACAAATGCGAAGTTCGACGAGGGCTAAGGACAATGGTTTGTTATTGCAACTGTATTACCGCCCACCATTTAACTGGCCAATGATGCAACAATTATTAGAGAAACGTGCCATTACTACGCTAGAATGGTGTGACGAGCGCAGCTACGGTCGTACCTTTGATTGGTTTGGTTGTGTCGGACATTTTAATGCGGTGCACGTGCAACAACGTCATCTATTTGAAGTATCCCTTGTATTGGATGACGTTAAGCAACTTAAACCAATCGTAAATAATATTCGTCGAATCTTAGATCTTGATGTCGACATGCAAGTCGTTGAGCAAGATATAAAACGCTGCTTTAACAGTGATGCCAACATAATAAGTGGTTTGCGATTACCCGGCATTTGGAATATGTTTGAAGCGGGTATTCGAGCTATTTTGGGGCAACAAATATCGGTGGTTGCGGCGCGTAACTTAGTGGCGATATTAGTTAATCAACTAGGTGAATCTGTATCGCCCCATCGTTTATTTCCCAGCCCATTGGCAATTGCGAATAGTGATCTTAGCTTTTTAAAAGTCCCACAATCGCGTAAGCAAACATTAGTTAATCTTGCGCAGCATTATTTAGACAGTGACAGCCCAAATGATCCTCAACAATGGTTAGCGCTTAAAGGGATTGGCCCATGGACTGTGCAATACGCCCAATTAAGGGGCTTGAGTGATCCTGATATTTATCTGGCGGGAGATCTTGGGGTAAAAAAAGCAGAAGGCTACCTAGCACCAGACTTTAAACCAGAACAAGTATCGCCGTGGCGCAGCTATTTAACCTTTCAATTATGGAGCCAATGATGGTGTTTACTGATTATTACAATTCACCACTGGGATTAGTGGAATTTAAAGCGTCTGAGAAAGGCATTACCCAGCTAATATTTTGCGGTGGCGAGCAACGAACGACTTACCGCAGTGAAATAACCGACCAATGCAAATTACAACTTATTGAATATTTCAACGGGCAACGCACCATGTTCGATGTGCCGTTAG
>JABSRV010000177.1:3740-7227 GCA_013214905.1 Psychrobium sp.
TTGTGGAAGATTATTCTCATGTTGATGTGTGTGGCAGCTATTATCACACATTCCATTTGGCAAAATAGTGTCGTATTTAGACATTGCCAAGTTAGTCGACAGACCAAAAGGATCACAAGCCGTAGGAGGCGCCAATGGTAGAAATCCGATTAGCATTATTGTGCCGTGTCATAGAGTTGTTGGCTCAAACGGTAAGCTTACAGGGTATGCAGGCGGCATTGAGCGCAAACTTTGGCTGTTGCAACACGAAGGCGTTAATGTGCAACATAATAAAGAAAATGAAGTCTTAGATATCAATAACGTGCTGCACAACAGGCAAGATAAAACGCAATTTTTAAAGTGAATAGTGTCAATTAAATCTAGTGCTTATTAGATCGAGCTATTCTTAATTCGAGTAGCTCTTAAAAAAAATGTTTTTTAGAATAAGTCATCTCGTTTAACCGGTTTAATTGCCTGTATAATACTTTTTTTTAATATCAGGTCTGTGCCAAAACGCAATATCAAAGCGGGTATTGCGATGGATGCATGTATTAGCATCGCTATAGACGAATACATTAAAAACTCTATTAGACGCACTTTCGCAATGGTTTTACGCTCTTTTATTTCTAAGAAATCCGTTTTTATTTCTTCAATATTTTTCCATTTATTATCATCAACAGCTCGACGCACCGACAAACCATAGAGATTTTTACTGTTACAACCTCGAACGAATGCGTTCCACATGCGCTGTGGCTTTAGGACTAACCCAGTCGATAGCGCAATTAAATTCATCACACCTAACAAGGGGCTCTTAAAGAAAGAACCGGTGCCTAATTCCCATGCACTTACTTCACCTTCCCCAATTCGCCCAACGCTGTAGTCGGTCATTAAATGATGCATATCATGGTATTTAAGGTATTTGTAACGTGTTTCAATGTTGGGTAATGGAACAAGCAAACATCCTGTATATACGGGCACGGTGCAAGGCCTATCGCCTAATACTTCCCCAAAACCAACTCGACGGTAAAATGCTTCCAATTCTTGATCGATTGTCATCAACTATTTTTACCTTATTTTAAATTTGATTTATAACCATAGCTCATTCTTCGTTCTAATTGTATTTATAACATTGAAGATCTATAGTCCTTACATCCAATTCGTTATTTTCATTCAAGGATGATTCATGAAAATATCAAGTTAATTTTGAGCGCTGGTGCATGTGTAGTTGCCGGGATTATTCTCATAAACACCTTTACGACTCCAACGCCATCAACATATGAACCTACAGTTATTAATGAACCGATTAAACAGTTAGAAGTGATTCCCAATGTAGTGCTGAAAAATGAAGATTTAGTCATAGCGCAGCGGGAAATTTATCAGCTAGAGAAAGACATAGCGAGGCTGCAACAAAAAATTACTGATCAGAATACTAAATACACCCAAGAATTAGCTAAATATAAAGTAGATGCATTAAAAGATCATTATTTAGAACAACATAGCAATGAAGAAGACAAACAGCTAACCGTTGCGCTGACTGCTGGAATATTATTTGGCAGGGCATACAAGAGAAAAACTGGTGGAGTGCCAGCCAAGTTTATAGCCCATCAGGTAGCTCTGAAACATATGGCAACTACTTTGATACGATTGCCAAACTGAATCAAATCGATGAATTATAAAATTTAAGCATAAAAATCGTAATTAAGCGACTGTTTTAGTTTCTCTATCTAAGTAGTTTGTTTTTTAACTGGCATTCTTCCTAAGTAGAATGGTGCGGGAAGAGAGACTTGAACTCTCACACGCCGTGGCGGCATTAGCGATCACGCTAGTCTGTTCGCAAAACTGCGTTTCGCCTTTCTACAGACCAAAAAAAATCGCAATTAAGCGACTGTTTAAGTTTTTACTTTATTTAACTGGCATTCTTCTTACAAGAAGAATGGTGCGGGAAGAGAGACTTGAACTCTCACACCTTGCGATACTAGAACCTAAATCTAGCGCGTCTACCAATTCCGCCACCCCCGCATTACTTTTCAGATTCAAACTAACGATAATGCTTTCACATAAGCGTGTCGTTGTCCTCTTCAAGTGCGGCGTATTATGCTGATGTGATTGGCAACCGTCAATAGTTTTTTATCTCTTTTTTAACTCTTTAACATCGCATGCCGATTTTATGGACACAACGCACATATTTTCGACCAAATTTACAATCCCATGGCGTATTTCATCACTTTATTCTTGCCCCAGTTGGTTTTTTCAGCAAGTTTTAGCGCGCTATTACGGATCAGGCGTAGTCCAACATTGTTGTTACTAAAGGTTAAGTAGAATAAGTCCATCGCTCCTTGCATTAATAGGTTGTCGGGGCGTCGCTGTTGTTGATATTTAGCTAGCGTATCAATATGCCACCAGCACTGCCCTTCTTCGATTGCTTGTTTAATGGTTTGACTTAACACAGCAACATCTTTAAAACCAAGATTAACGCCCTGGCCTGCCAGCGGGTTGATCGTATGCGCGGCGTCGCCAACCAAACATAGATTAGGTTTGAAATATTGCTGAGCGTGACGCCTAGTTAATGGAAATGAACCACTGGCCTCAACGTCAAATTCACCAATGCGATCTGGAAAGCACTCGATGATTTGCTGCTTTAGCTGCTCTTTTGACATATTAGCCAGTTGCTTGATGCGCTTGGGCGAGTCATACCAAACTAAAGATGCTTTGTGGCCACTTAACGGTAAAAATGCGCGTGGACCGCTGGCATGAAATTGCTGCCAGGTTTTATTTTGCTGCGCCGCTGTCGTATTAATATTAATGAGCATCGCATGTTGCGCGTAATCCCATGCAGTGATGCCAATGTTAGCCATTTCACGTACCGAAGAATTTGCACCATCGGCACCAACCAGCAATTTACAATGTAGCTCTCGTTCGCCAACCCTCATTTGATAACCGTCCATCACAGATTGCATATTGGTCACACTGTCACCAACGATAATCTCAACATTGTCTAATGTTGAGAGTTGTTGCCAAAATGCCAATTGAATGAGGCGATTTTCAATGATGTGACCCAAATGCTTGCGCCCCATCTCTTGGCTGTCAAAGATGAGATTGGAATGATTACCTTCCCACGTTTCTAGATAACGATACGGCGCGCTGCGCATTGTCATAATCGTTGGCCATGCACCGGCTTGCTCTAACAGCTGCTGTGACGCGATGCTAATAGCCGAGACGCGCAAATCCATGGCTTGTTCTTGTGCATAAGGCGTTGGTTGATGTTTTTCAAGCAAGGCTATCTTTAGTCCGCTGTCTGCTAGTGCGCAAGCTAGTGCGCTACCGACCATGGCGCCGCCAACAATTATTACGTCAAACTTTTGCGTATCGTTCATCATTCTTCCCACAGAGCAGTAATATTTTTTGTGCTAAATTTATGGTAACTATTCAGCATGACATGTAGCTGTTCATCGCGCAGCCATTTGGTGCAAGTTTTAGGAGAAAGCGCGGAGTTTATACGCATAAATGA
>JABSRV010000178.1 GCA_013214905.1 Psychrobium sp.
AAAATCGTAGTTGCTCATTACATTCATGGCGGGGGTCTCTATTTTTTTTGATCAGTGTTTGTTTTAGTGTTTGGCGTGGTTTGCTCATCGTCAAACAAAATGTTGGAGCCGTGGCGTTCCAGATCTTCGAACTGATCGCTTTTAACGGCCCAAAAGAAAAAACAAATCGCGCCCACTAAAAACAGCAATGCAATGGGAATGAGAAGAAATAAACTGGTCATTTTTTAACCTTAAGTAATCTAAGTGAATTGAGAACAACAACTAACGAGCTCAGTGACATGCCTAAAGCCGCGAGATAGGGCGGCAATAGGCCAGCAATAGCAAAGGGCACCGCCGTAAGATTATAACCAATTGACCAACAAAAATTTTGTTTAATAATACGCTGCACTTTTACGCTTAATGCAATGACTCGGCTGATACTGGCTAAACTGTTGTGCAATAATACAATATCTGCGCTCGATTTAGCAATATCACTGCCACCGCCCATGGCAAATGAGAGATGTGCACCAGCCAATACTGGCGCGTCGTTGACTCCGTCTCCAAACATGGCTACGACGCTGCCTTGCTCTTGCAGTGTATTAATATAGTTAAGTTTTTGTGCCGGACTTTGGCCTTTTTCTAAATGGTCAATACCTAACTGCTTAGCGACGTAATAAGCATGGCCTGAACTATCGCCAGTTAACAAGGTGGTGGTGATTTTACGCTTTTTCAAAAATGCCACCAATGCATAGGCTTCCGGTCGAATGTCGTCTTTTAAATAAATGCTCGCAATATGTTGCTCATTTTTACTCAGGTATATCACGGTTTTGTATAGGTGTTCAGCACTAGAGTCATCGGGCGATATTTGTAAAAACTCGCTTGAACCAAGCTTGAATTTAATCTTGTCAATGTGGCCTTCGACGCCAAGACCGGTATGATTTGTGAAATTTTCAAGCATTATTGTTGGGTCATAATATTGACTAAATGCTTGCGCGATTGGGTGCTGAGAATGACTTTCTAGCGTTGCGACAATTTTTAAAATCTCGTTGGATTCATCAACAGAGTCAATGTCCGCAACGTTAAATTTACCCGTGGTCATGGTGCCTGTTTTGTCAAAGCAAATGTGATCAATGTTGGTCAGTGTGTCGAGCGCTTGACCATTTTTTAATAACAAGCCTAGTTGGGTCATTGCAGAGCTAGCCGCTGTATATGCCGATGGCGTAGCCAAGCTTAACGCACAAGGGCAGGTAGCAACGAGCACAGCCAACGCAATCCAAAATGCGTGTTCGTTGCCCGCTAAACTCCAGCCAATATACGTAAGTGTCGCCAGTAATAAGATAACGACTACAACATACTGCGCCAGCGTGTCTGCTAAGGTGGCAAGTCGGGGTTTGTCTAGAACAGCTTGCTCTTGCAGCGTAATAATTTGCGAAATGAGTTGTTGCCCGCGCTCAACTTTTATTTGCACGGTTAGCGTATTGCTAATATTAATGGTGCTCGCATATACCCAATCGTTAGGGGCCTTGGTGACGGGCATTTGCTCACCGGTCAAAATGGCTTCGTCGGTTTGTGAGAGTCCTTTTATAATAATGCCATCACCAGGGATAATTTCACCGGGTTTAATCAACACGATGTCACCAATTTTTAATAATTTAGCAGGTACACTGGTCAATTTATTATTGTCTAATTTTAACGCGGTGCTAGGAATTAATTTGAGCAAATTACTACTGCTTTGTGCCGCTTTCTTTTTTGCCCGTTGCTCCAAGTAGCGACCTAACAGTAAAAAGAACGAAAACATGCACACCGACTCAAAATAAACCTCTCCACTTTGTGTCACCGTTGCTATTGCACTGGCGCTAAACGCCAGTAATATCGCTATGCTAACGGGCACGTCCATGTTGAGTCGCTTGGCGAGCAACGCAGAGATTGCGTTTTTATAGAAGGGCAGGCTGGCGTAAAAGACCACTGGTAAAGAAATGATTAGACTGAGGGTGCGAAAGTAATGAAAAAAACCTTCACTGATACTGCCTAAGACATCAAAATAAAATGCCAAGGCAAACATCATCACTTGCATGGTACATAAACCAGCCACAGTCAGTTTGCGTAAATAGGATTTTGTGGCAGCGACTTGAGCCTGTTCAGCATTATCAGTTTGAAATGGGTAGGCTTTGTAACCGACCTCACTAATGGCTAATAATATTTGCGATAGTTTTAGTTGGGAGCTATGCCATGTAACGCGGATCCGAGCCGAGGTTGTATTGACATTACAGGTGATAAGCCCGTCAAGACGCCGTAACTTACTTTCAATTAACCAAGCGCAGGCGGCGCAACTGACGTTTTCGACGGTTAATAATACTTGCTTTTGCAAGCCATCAACGTCAACAAAGTCTTGTTCAATTTCTTCAATATCATAATTGAGTAATTGTTGCAGCTGCTCTGGTACCAATTCACTGACTTGAACGCCTTTGTTGGTCCGGTGTTGATAATAGCTTAATAGACCATTATCAATAATAGACTGTGCAACGGCCTGACACCCATAACAGCACATGCGTTGTGCTTGCTCGTTAATGATAACGTGTAAGTCGATGTTGTTAGGGATCGATTCACCGCAATGAAAACAGTCTGATATGGGCATGATTTGACTACTACGTCTTATCTATCAAACGAATCGAGTAGGGTATCAAATTGAGTTGGGAATTTATCCACCGTTTGAATGCGCCATTGACCATCGAACGACTCGAGTTGAATTGTCCATTTACCAGTTAAAGGTTTGTCTAATGGCAGGGTGAATTCTCCTGTCGCATTGGCGGTAATGAGGTTTTCGAAATCATTGATTTTTAGTGTGCGATGTATAAAACGTAGACGTAGTGCCGCGTTTTGCGGCTCACCAAATGTCTGTTTAACAATGATGGTATTGCCGTCAACGGACAAACGAAACTTGAGGGCTAGTTTGAATGCATTGTCTAAACGGGTCAAATCAACGTTAATCGCTTTACCTTTTTTGTAATAATCTTCTACCACCATGTCAGGTTTATTGTTAATGGCTATAATTAAGGTAGTAACACCGGCCACCACCACACATAACGGCATGATGATTAATACCCAAGGCCAAAACTGCTTATACCACGGTTCTACATCTGTTATTTCTGTCATTTAAGACTCCAAAATTTTAATTAATACATTATCTTAAAGACAGTGGCGCTGACCTTAAGATAATAAACTATCTATGTTAAAAAATAAGGCCCCTAAAAGGAGCCCTATTTGGAAAAAATAATCTGCCTATTTTTTGTTTGATAAACTATAAACGTACGCCGCAATCACGTGTACTTTATCGTGTCCAAGAATGTCGCTCCACGCTGGCATAACGCCGGCACGGCCATTACTTACCGAATCGGTAATCGCTGCAGTAGAACCACCGTATAACCAAATGTTATCGGTTAAGTTTGGTGCACCAAGTAATTGATTACCGGTACCACTAGCGCCATGACAACCTGCACATAGTGCAAATTTAGCTTTACCAGCAGCTGCGTCTTTAGCATTAACACGACGTCCACTAAGACTACGTACGTAAGTTACCACTTCTTTAACGCCTTGATCACCGCCTAATACGGCTTTCCAAGACATCATGCCTGTGCTGATACGACCCAATGAGATGGTTTCTTTGATTTTATCAAAGCTACCGCCATATAACCAATCGTTGTCGGTTAAGTTAGGGAAACCGCGTTGACCACGTGCGTCACTGCCATGACATTGCGCGCAGTTTTGAATGAATAAACGTTGACCCACTTTAAGTGCATCGCTATCTTCCATCAATTGCTCAACTGGCATTGCTGCGTATTTGGCGAATGTTTTACCATACACGGCATCGGCTTTGTCTAGCTCACCCAAATATTGGATTATTTCGCCATTTTCACGAGATTTAGCATTAGCTGCTTTAACATCGCTCAAAGAATAAAATTCTTTGTTGGCGCTTTTCCAGTTGGTTAATCCTTCAAAGTTTGCTACACCGTAGACAGCTAGGTAACCTAGTGCCCAAACAATGCTTGCCGCAAACATGATCACCCACCAGCGTGGTAGAGGGTTGTTTAGTTCTACGATGCCATCAAACGTGTGTGGCATCTCTTTGCCTTCTTCGACTCCCATCTTATCGACGATAACCATGCGTAAAAGATACGCGCTACCGGCGATAACGATGAGTGAGCCAATGATTATCCATGCACTCCAGAAAGTGGTCATTTGGACTCTGCTCCTGATTGTTTTTCTTGTCCAGTCTGCTCATCGGCAAATACAAGGTTAGCGGCTTCATCGAAACCCTTCTTGCGGCGAGGGCTATATGCCCAAGCATAGATGCAAATGAACAGGATCAGCATCCCCACCGTTGAAAGACCACGAAATGTTGCGTAATCCATGGGAACTCCTATTTTAAGTTAGTGCCAAGCGATTGTAAGTAAGCAATAAGAGCTTCAAGCTCTGTCTTGCCTTTTACAGCCTCTGTAGCGCCAGCAATATCAGCGTCGGTATAAGGCACGTCGAAGTGATCTTTAAAGATAGATAACTTCTTAGGCGTTAATACACCGTCTAATTTAGCGTCGGCTAACCAAGGGTAGCCAGGCATGATTGACTCAGGTACAACATCACGTGCGTCAATCAAATGGGCTTCATGCCATGAATCGCTGTAACGACCACCAACACGAGCCAAATCTGGACCGGTACGCTTAGAGCCCCACAAGAACGGGTGATTCCAAACAGACTCGCCCGCTAGAGAGTAATGGCCATAACGCTCAGTTTCATGACGAAACGGACGGATCATTTGTGAATGACATTGCACACAACCTTCACGAATGTAGATATCACGACCTTCAAACTGCAATGCAGTCATCGGCTTCATGCCTTTCATCGGTGTATTGGTTTCAGCCATAAAGAGGTTAGGGGTAATCTCAACCAGGGTACCGAAACTAATCGCTACCACGGTCAAAATTGCCAACAAACCTGCGTTTTTTTCAACTACTTCATGATTTAATTTTTTAAACATTTGTCAGCTCTCCTATGCATCTTTTTCTACTAAAGAACCAGCAGGCGCTCTAATAGTCATGATTACGTTATATAGCATGATAAACATGCCAGACAAGAAGAATGCACCACCAATGGCACGCATTAAGTAGAACGGCATTGACGCCTGTAAACTATCAACGAAGCTATAGGTTAATGTACCGTCAGCATTAACTGCGCTCCACATTAGACCTTGAGTGATACCTGAAATCCACATCGCCACGATATAGATAACCGTACCAATAGTGGCAAGCCAGAAGTGAGTATTAATCAGTTTCTTGCTAAACATTTCGGTGTTGCCGTATAAACGCGGGATCATGTGATATAGCGCGCCAATAGACACCATTGCTACCCAACCAAGGGCACCAGAGTGCACGTGACCAATGGTCCAATCAGTGTAATGAGATAATGCATTAACCGTTTTGATCGCCATCATCGGACCTTCAAAGGTAGACATACCATAGAAAGACAGAGATATAACCAAGAAACGCAGGATTGGATCGGTGCGCAATTTATGCCATGCACCAGATAAAGTCATGATGCCGTTGATCATACCGCCCCAAGAAGGTGCGAATAAGATAATAGACATTACCATGCCAACAGTCTGAGTCCAATCTGGCAGTGCAGTATAGTGAAGGTGGTGAGAACCAGCCCAAATATATAACGCAATAAGTGCCCAAAAATGCACGATTGACAAACGGTAAGAGTAAACAGGGCGTTCAGCTTGTTTTGGTACGAAGTAATACATCATACCTAAGAAGCCTGCCGTCAGCAGGAAGCCAACTGCGTTATGTCCATACCACCACTGAATCATTGCATCAGTCGCGCCGCCATAGGCAGAATAAGACTTCATCCAATCAACAGGCACTGCTGCGCTGTTAACAATATGAAGAATCAGAACCACGATGATAAATGCGCCGTAAAACCAATTCGCTACATAGATGTGCGACGTTTTACGTTTCATTAACGTGCCAAAGAAATTGATAGCATAGGCTGTCCAAACGACCGCTAATAAAATATCAATCGGCCATTCTAGTTCGGCATATTCTTTGGTCGAGGTATAACCCAAAGGTAGTGAAATTACCGCACATGCGATAACGGCCATCCAACCCCAAAAAGTGAAACTGGCTAATTTGTCACTGAACAATCTTGTTTGGCAAGTTCGTTGCACGACATAATAGGACGTTGCGAAAAGTGCGCTGGTACCGAAACCGAAAATAACGGCATTGGTGTGTAACGGACGTAATCGACTAAATGTTAGCCAAGGTGTATCGAAATTTAATTGAGGCCAGTATAGCTGCGATGCTATAAATACGCCGACGGCCATGCCTACTATACCCAATATTACGGTGGCTATAGCGAATTGGCGAACTACGGTGTAGTTATAATCAGCGTGTGATGGACTAGTGTGAGTCATCTATTGCTTCCAGTACTTACATTGCTTGTTGAAACTAATTGGCGTTGCCAATTAGCAAAACCTATTTACGAATTTGATAAATAGGACCCTTACTGTTTCTAACTTAATTAAATCTAATGAACCTACAGCATTGCTCTTTAACGTCGGTAGTATTTAATAAACCAACCCAAAAGTTTGACCATGGAGGAATGCCAATAACGATTTATTATTGAATTGTTCCTAGGAAAATGAGTAATACTTAGATTAAAAGATTTACTGTTAGATTTCAGCGTTGTCATCATACGACAATCGCGGCCATTGTAGCTTGATTTAGGTCAAATTTGAAATATCATGTTTCTAAAAATGGAAATAAATTTCAAATATTTAGCCAAGTGCTTATTAAATGCCCTTTGAATTTTTTCTTTTGCGATACAATAGCGTCAACACAAAACTCCTGAAGTTATTCAAATGGTCAAAATTCTCTCAGTTTTACTGTTCACAGCAAGTCTAGTGGCTTGTGATAGTGCGCCAGGAAAAATAGGTCCTGCGCAAGAGGCTACAAAAACGCTCCCGATGGTGTTAGTTAAAAATAAAGATATCCGACTTTCATTTGCCGCGAAAATAACGGCGGAAACTCCATTTAAGTTAACGTTGTCGTTTGATAATCCAGTATCAGAATTAGAGGCGAGGTTGGTCAGCGTCAATATGGATATGGGATTTGTGCCGGTGATATTCAAATCGGTCGATAAGCAAGTAGCAATGACT
>JABSRV010000179.1 GCA_013214905.1 Psychrobium sp.
CCCATGGTTGCACCATAAAACGATTGATGTCATCACTAGACATATTAAAGGACGCGACTCTGATAGGCGTTTGCTGCACTAATTGTCTGACCAGTTCAACGACACTTACAGCACGAGTTTTAGCGACTTGTGCCAATGTTTTACCCACCATGGATTGATCATCAGCCACTGTAAATAGTAATGCGTCAGCGCCGCCTCGCCGCCTGATGTTTTCACTAATTTCTTTGTCAATTTTTGGTTTAAGCGTTGGATTATTCAGTCGCTGATGAAATTTATCAACCGAATCGGCCATCAGCCATTTAGGCACAACGGCGCTGTGTAAATGAGTTCCTGATGCCTGCCAAGGGTATTGGTCAGCTGAAATACTGACACCTGCTGCAATCGCTTTATTTACTTTATTAATAACCGCTTCACTTTGTCCCCATACATCAACTCCTAATGCTTTAATATGCGCTAAGTGTAAATGTATGTCAGCCGATTTAGCGATGTTAATGGCTTCATCGACGGCATTTGTAAAACCAATATTAAAGGTACTTTCATCACGTAAATGCGTATCGTAAATGCCATGGTACTTTGCAGCAACCTTTGCAAGTGCAATCACTTCGTCGGTTGATGCATAACTACCGGGCACGTAATATAGTCCAGTGGACAAGCCAATAGCACCATCTTTCATTGCTTGCTCGGTTAATGCGATCATTTGAGATAACTCATATGCATTAGCATGTCGCTCACTTCGCCCCATCACTCGTTCACGAATACTGCCGTGACCGACTAACAACGCCGTATTAGTACCAATTCCTTGCTGAGATAGTTGACGTTTCAAGGTGCCAACATCAACTATGCCAGCACCATCATTACCATTAATAACCGTAGTTACCCCTTGGGTTAAATAGTTAATATTTGAGGCTGTTTTCGGCTCGGTTAATTCCGCTAAACTATGAGTATGGGGATCGATAAAGCCAGGGCTAACGACTAAACCATCCGCATTAATGACTTTTTTAGCATCATATATCACAAGGCCCTTAGGGCTTATCGCGCAGATTATTTCTCCACAAATGGCGATATCAACAGCCTTCGACGCACTACCATCACCGCTAAAGACCTGCTGGGCAGTAATGACAATATCGACCGCTAAGTCGCTAATCTTTAAAGGTTCAATGGGCGCATCGCTGCACGATATTAATAACGCAGGTAATAAAAATCCTGTTAGTAATGTCACTGGTTTCATTGTTTTCTCATTGATGTAAATTCATTGGCAGAGGTATTAAGCAGTGTTTTCATTAATGTATTGCTCGCTTGCTGTGCAATATCATCAATCACCGCTCTATCGGTGTTATCACCCATCTCATAAGTAATAGCGTGCACGTTAAACGTATCTGCGATGTATTGCTTAAATACGCCTTTGTCAGGATTGTTACCTGGTTGTTGTCTAACAACAAATGGCGCAACGATTTTTTCAAGTGCCCCTAGCCAATTCTCAACTAAATGAGGAGGATTCAAACCATAACTGCTTGGCATGGTATAAAAAATGTCTTTACGAGTAGAGTGAAAATCTAGCGCGAACACGATGTTACCACCCGCTGCGGTAATTGCGTTGAGCTTATCTCTAACGAGGCGAGACTCCACCTGTTTAAACGTTTTCCAATCACGGTTTAAATCAACGCCATTAGCATTGTGGCGCCAATTGCCCATCGCAACGCCATCTGGATTTAGATTTGGAATAACGAGCACATTAAAGCGTTGTATAAACGCCTTGTTACTCATTAAGTTTTCGACAAAAGGAAACAAGGCCAATGCGCCAGTGACCTCAGGTGGATGCATACGCCCCAGCACCACTACCCATTCGTTACTATGACTGTTGCTTTCTATTTGATACAGCGGACGACCTTGCGTTGATTTTCCCAGAATTTCATGGCTAATCTTTACTTTATTTTGTAGCGACTTAGCCCAATCAATATAGTACTGGTTATCGATAATTTCTTGTCCCGAAATATAGACAGCATCTTGAGATGCATCAATATTGATGGTCCAACGTTTACCATCAATATGATAAGGCTGTAGCTGCCAATCTTTGCCATTTTTGCTAATTTTTGGAAGGTATCGGTGTTTATCTCCCTTCACTACCATAGTGACTTTAATCGGTGTTGGTTGTTTCGCCTGTATTTTAAAGGCATACCATGGACTTGAGTTAATCGGTGTATTTTCAGGTATCAATGTAATTAAATACTCGTTATTGCCGAGCAACTTACACTCATCCATTCGCCCCGTAGCAAAATCGGCTGTTAATATAACATTGCCAGCATTACATGCTTGCGTATTCACACTTTCATTATTTGAAGTACAAGCGGTAAGTAATATAGCTGAAAATGACAATGCGCAAATAGATAATAATTTTTTCATGATTCATCTTTTAACGTTGGGTGGTTTTATACCAATCCGCATTAAAGACTGCCCACTTATGCTGGTTAAAACAGCTGAATACGTCGTTGCTCTCAATCCCAATAGCCAGCTATTGCTCAATCGAGCGCCTAGTTTTCACCCGTTTTTCCTATGCATAACAAGATCACTCTTCAACGAGGATTGGTATTAGATAAAAATAGCTCGGTTAAATTTATATCCCGAGCTATTTTTGTTATTTTCTTATAAGAAGATATTCAAACTTAAAATGATTTACTCAGATTTAAATATACGTATCGGCCACGGTTTGAATGGTAATCACCCGAATAACCATGCCAATAATTATCTGCTAACGGTGGCGCTTTATCAGCAACGTTTCGGACACCTAATCGTACGTATGTTCCATCAAGCATGCTACCTTCACCAAATTTATATGACGCATATGCATTCACGGTTGTCATATTAGCAATAGGTAAAAACACTTTCTCATCATCAATTGTCGCACTGGTACTGGTATCGATAAACTCACTTACATAATTAACACTAACACCGGCTCCCCATTGATTACGTTTCCAGTTAAGTGAAGATTTAGCTCGCCATTGAGGACTGCCGTTTTGCTTAATTTGATCACCAACACCATCAACTTCGACATCGGCAAGATTTGGATATTTAGCTAAATCCTTCTGCGCTTCAAGTACTATCGCTGAGAGACTATCGATTGATGTTTCATATTTAGTTAAATATGCTGCATTAACGTTAAACTCGAAATCACCGATGGTCGTATCAAAGTCATAGCTAATACCAAAATCAAGCCCGGTTAATTCTTGACTGGCCGCATTAATGTATCTGTTATTCACTTGGCTAACCACGGAGTCATCGCCTCGAATAACATTAGGGTTACCAGCCCCACCATTTTGGCGTAAAACATAGTCGTGCGCTAAAACAGTCTGATAAGGAGCAAGGAAAACAAGGTTCTCTTGCTCAATATTCCAATAATCTACCGTAAACGTTAAGTTTTCAAGTGGCGAAAATACAAGCCCAAAAGAGGTATTAACACTGTCCTCTGGCTTAAGATTTGAGTTACCTTGACGATTATCAATAACGGCGTAGCTTGAATCAGTGACAGGGTCATATTTAGAACTACGACGCGGCATATTCACGTCTTCAGAACTTTGTTGCAGACCGGGCACTTTGAATCCACCAGCGTACGATGCTCTCAAACTTAACCAATCAGTCGGCTTATAAAATAAAGCAACTTTGGGTTTGAATGCATCCCCCGCATCAGAGAACTTTTCGTAGCGTGCGGCAAGTTGTATTTCCGCATACTGATCACCGCTGTCAATTAATGGCATGATAAGCTCTGCATACGCTGAACCCACATTACGGCTTGCGCTAGCATCCGTTGTTGCGCTACTACCATATAAAGAGCTCTCATTAACAACCCCTTTATAATCAGTAAACGGTAAACTACCATCTACATACTTAGAGCGGTCGCTATCATAACCTTCACGGCGAAATTCAACCCCAAAAGCAAGACCAGCATCACCCGCAGGCATAGAGAAAATTTCGCTGTTGCTGGCTTTGAAATCAATCGACGCTAAGCTAGTTTTTGAGTTGGTTTGCGCTTGAATTAAAAACAGATCGCTGATTGATGTCGGCACTAAGGTTCTCTGACCAATCGTATTAGGATTGTTAATATCACCACCACCAAACACATTATAAGCGGTACTTTCATCGGTACTGTTTACGGCTTTCTCAAATGCATTCACATCTATACGTGTACTGCGATCTTTAGTTTCAGCTGCACTATAAAATGCTGCACTTTCCCAATCCCAGTTGCCGGTGTAACCTTTAAAGCCTGCGAGCACTCGAAAACTTGTATCATCAACAGTGACCGTTCTTGGTCCAATATCCGTAGGGCGATATCTCCTGAGAGTTACTTTTTCGCCAAATGGGTTATAAAAGGCATCAGCCGCTATATTAAAGCGATGTTTACTACCATTATGGTTTTGCTCTGATTGATTAGTCAGTTCAGCTTGATAATAAATACCTTCGGCAAAAAACTCGACATCGTCATTAACTTCATGGGTAAAGTGAGTGTAGAAATTAACTCTTTGTGCATCTGAAGAGAGAGGACGTGTGCTACCTCGATCAAATTTAACATCCCCACCAGGCTTAGAGCCCGCTGAGCCAGAAACACTTTCCCCGACAACACAAACACCTGCTAAACCAAGAGCAGCTGTCGCACCAGTAGCCCCACCAGCATCACAATCGCCCATGCTTTCTGGTTGTAAATGGAAAGTGCCATTAGAAGAACTACTAAACTCCCCCCAAGGTGTATCACTGCTTCGGTTATCTAGTTGGCTATCACCAACAAACGCTTCAGGTAACCCCGGATAATTACGTCTATCATGACTTGCTGAATAAGGACGTTCGGTGGCCATCATGCCATTGCGTTTATAAACGGTTACAGAGCCAACAAGGTTAGAGCGCCCTTCATTAAGTTCAATACCACCTAAATAACTAAAAGTTGTTTCATTTAACGGTGTGCCTTGCGATTGTCCATATCTAAGGCTAACTTTATGACCAACATATTCACTGTCAAGCGCATAGTTAACGACACCAGCAATAGCATCAGAACCATAAACAGCAGCAGCACCATCACGTAATACTTCTAATGATCGTAAACCTGAAACCGGTAAAGTATTTGAGTTCACCGTATTTACAGGCACTTTATTGGCGCCTGCTTTAGATTGCGTGCCGGGATGATTCACCATGCGACGACCATTAAGTAACACTAAAGTATTACCTGCGCCTAAACCACGAAGATTGAATGAACCAACATCACCACGCGCATCATTAACATTTGAAGAACCCGTTGTTTCACCAAAGTTAACAGAACCCATTTGCGGTATAGATCGTAATAATTCATCACCTGACACAGCGGCTGAATTTTCAATATCTTGTGCAGTCAATGTCGTCACAGGCAGTGTACTAACATCGGTTGCACGTTTAATGTTAGAGCCGATAACACTAATCCGTTCTAACTCTTTTTCTTTTTTTACTTTTTTGGCATCATCGTCAGCCGCTAAAGCAATCTGTGATGTGAGAGCTGCCGCCACGCAAATAGAAAGTTGCTTTAAGCGTAAATTCGTTGTTCTACTGTGGTTCATATCTTTAGTAGTCATACCTACCTCTATTATTATATTTGATACAAATTTGTTATTATCATTGCTTGCGCTAGATCCCTCTAGTAACAGGCTCATAAAGTAAAAATCACGTTTTTTTAACAATGACTCAGGGCTATAGTAAACACATGGTTGCCCTATTTTCACAATAACCTCTTTATCGCAAGGGTATAACCTAGGGTTATACAACGACTAAACGACGGTTAATTACTCCACTTAAGAACCGTGTTAACGTGATGTCACAAACCATCGGTCGCGGCTATCAACAACAATAATAAAAAATAGGGTTGAACTATGACATCTAAATTTTTTAAAAAGAATAAAAGTATAATCAGTTTTTCGTTACTAGTTTTGTCCTTATTAATGGCGGTTTTCGTTAATTACACCATTGATCCGACTTATAAAGAACAGCGTCTAACCTTTGAGCTTTCTAGTGACCAATTGGGCAAACAATTCTATCGTTATAAGGGAAAAGACATCGCTATAGACCCTCCAATTCCTTATCACTTATCCCCGCTGTCACAAGCGGCGTTAAATAAACAAAGCTCCCTACCAACGTTAGAGCAACAATGGGTTATCTTCCCTAACGGAGACATTAAATTACTGAAAACAGCGATGCATTTTGGTTTATTCTCACTCATGCCAGCATTTATTGCCGTATTGTTGTGTTTATTGTTAAGAGAGCCGCTTATTGCGCTATTAGCGGGTGTGGTCAGTGGCGCATTTATTTTAGGAAAATACGATATTCTTAATGATGTGTTGGTGCCCTCTTTAGCCACCAATGGCACGGCAGCTATTTTGCTACTGTATTTATGGCTGCTCGGTGGTTTAATGGGATTATGGGCAAAAACTGGCGCTGCGGCAGCCTTTGCACAAATGATGACTACTCACTTTGTTAAAGGTCCACGCTCAGCCAAATTTATAGCTTGGTTTACCGGGGTTATCTTCTTTCAGGGCGGCACCATGAGCACCGTTATTGTTGGTACAACCGTTAAACCCTTGGCTGACAAAGCCAATATTAGTCACGAAGAAATGGCCTATATTGTTGATTCAACAGCTTCTCCTATTGCTTGTATTTTGGCATTTAACGCGTGGCCAGCGTATGTTCAAGCACTTATTTTCGTACCGGGTGTAACATTTTTAGCCACTGAAGCTGACCGGATAAGTTTTTTCTTTTCCAGCATTGCCTTTAGCTTTTATGCGGTGTTGGCGGTTTTTGGCACTTTGCTGCTCAGTGTTAATGTAATGAAGTTTTCGGGTCAGCCATTGCGGGATGCTCATCAGCGAGCCGCTACGACCGGACAATTAGATGCCCCAAATGCAAAACCTATGAGCTCCAAAGAGTTATCTTCAACCACCGTTCCTGTGGGATATAAAGCCAGCGCATTAGATTTCATCATTCCACTGATAGTACTTATAGTAACCTCCATATCAACGTTTGTGATATTAGGCTCACCTAAGGTCAACTGGGCATTTGGGCTAGCTTTGCTTACTTGTGCTTTGATGGCGCTAGCCAAAGGTTTAAAGCTAGATGAGTTAGTTGATGGTATTAATCAAGGATTAAAGGGCGTTGTACTGGCCAGTGTCATACTAATGTT
>JABSRV010000018.1 GCA_013214905.1 Psychrobium sp.
CGGCGGCAGTGCTTCGCGCCGCTAAATTTCTCACTTCATCGGCAACAACAGCGAACCCTCATCCCTACTCGCCAACTCTAGCCGCTTCAATGGCAGCATTTAGTGCTAATAGGTTGGTTTGTGCAGCGATTTCGTCAATCGTACTGATAAAGGTCGAAATACTCACGCTCGCTTGTGAAATTTCATCCATTGCCGCAATCATTTGCGTCATTTTTTCACTACCAACTTTCGCTTCTTGTTGTGCTTCATTAGCGAATTCTTTGGCTTGGTTAGCATTTTGAGCATTAATATTGATTTGCGAGGTTAGCTCATTGAGCGACGATGAAATATTTTCTAAACTGACGGACTGTGTTCTACCTAACACATCATTGAGATTATTAGACATAGATTGTAAAGCGTGGCCTAACGTATCATCTGCTGACGCTAGTTTTACGTCATGATTTAACTCACCAGCGGCGATTTTGCTAGCCAGTGCTCTTTTTCACGCAATGCTTCCATCATGTTTTTCATTTGTGCGTAAATACTTTCACCGTTGCTTGATAACTCTAACTGCATGGTTAAATCACCCTTGGCAACAGTTCTCGCGATGTTAGCAATCGCAATTGGTTCACCACCTAGCAATATCATCACATGATTTGTTAAGCAAATAGCGATACTAATGCCAATAATAATCGCGAGTAATGTACTAAACATTGTTGTGGCGATAAATGAATTTCCTGTATTACGCAATTCATCTCTACGCTGCGCCATTAGGCTGCTTTCGCGACTATTGAATGTTGCAATTTGCGCTCGGAATTTATCAAAGTAGACCTTGCCTTTCGCTTGGCCCACAATGTCTGCCATGTCGTCCATTGTTTTGGCGCTACCAATATCACGGCGTAATTCAAGTTGAGGTTCAACAACATCACGAACCCAATTATCGATGGTTAGCTTTGCTTCTCCTAGCAACTGAACCTGCGCATTATTGTCTGAGACTGTAGTAGACAATTGAGCGATTAATTGGCCAAAGCTCTGTTTTTCATTATTAAATCGTTCAAAAAATTCTTCTTTACCAGCAAGTAAGAAGCCTCTCATGCCTGTTTCCATATCTACCGCGGCAGCGCAAAATGGCTTGAGCCTTAGCAATAACGTTGTAAGTATGCTCAACCCATTGTGTTAGTTGTCGTAACTCTTCTATATCGCTACTTGTTTTGGCCTGAGCTTGGCGGGTGGTCATTAATGTATTTTCGCGTTCGATAAAAAGTGCTAATTGGCCACGAAATTTGTCGAAATACGCTTTACCTCGCGCTTCACCAATAAGCTGAGCCATGTCGTTCATGGTATGAGCATCACCAATTTCGGTACGCAGTTGAATGACAGGCTCTGTCACTTTGACATGCCACTGCTCAATCGTTTCAGAGACTTCTTTTAATAGTTTAACTTGGGCGGGATTGTCAGAGACTGTCTGACTTAAATAATGAATCAATGAACTGAACGTTTTATTACCGTTTTCATAAGGGGCTAAGAATTTTTTACCTCCTGCTAACGGGTAATACCAATCTAGCTAATTAACTGGCCAAATTTATCCAGTCTCTTGTACACATACTTGTTACTCTTTCGGCACTGTTTAAAAATGAATTCCAAGCTTCACAAATACTACTGACAATATCGTCGTAGCCTTTGAATGATCGGTTAGCTAAGTGGTGTTGTCTCATCCAACTCCACACCTGCTCGATTGGATTTAATTCGGGTGAATAAGGTGGCAATTTGATCATACTGACATTAGGGAAATCCGCCGATATGTCTTCATTGTGCCAACTAGCACCATCCATGATGACAATTGCATGTCTCTCTGGATCGGTAATATTTGCAATTAATACCAATTGCATTAAATATATGATCTAATGATGCATCGTATTTCATAGTAGTTATCTTATGCCTATATTGGAACTTAAGCGTTTAGCTAAAACAGAAAAGAACAGTCGAACAAGACTTCGATATTTAGCTGTCTCTCACTTTGTTGAGGGGGAATCGCGAACGGCTATCGCTAAGTATTTAAAAGTAGCGCGAGGAAGTGTTAATAGTTGGGTGACCAACTATCTGAATCAAGGAATTGATGGACTCAAAGACGCAACGCATTATGGTCGACCGCCTCGTTTATCTTCTCAACAACAGACTTTACTCATTAAATTTGTTGATGATGCTAGCCGTAGTGATAGCGGTGGTCGCCTACAAGCGAAAGACGTTCAGCAGTTTATAGCCGATAAATTCGATATTGGTTATAAGATTAGGAATGTTTATCGGTTATTGCATCATTTAGGTTTTTCATGGATAACTAGCCGCTCACGACACCCCAAACAGGATATGAACGCTCAACTCCTTTTTAAAAAGCTTCCTAGTGGAAACGATCCTTAACACCCCTGCCTATTTGCCATTGGATCGCGTCGATGTTTGGTTTCAAGACGAGGCAAGATTTGGTCAACAAAATACAACAACCCGGCTATGGGCAACGAAAGGTAGTAGGCCAAGAGCCGTTAAACAGCAACAATTTGAATATGCGTATTTATTCGGTGCAGTTTGTCCTAGCACTGGAGAAACGCAAGCTATCATAGCCCCTTACAGTAATAGTGAAATAATGAGAGAACACTTATTATTAATTTCACAATGTACACCGCCTGATCGTTATGCTCTTGTGATTATGGATGGTGCCAGTTGGCATCAAGATTATCTTGGCGACCAATTCGATAATTTATCAATCATGAAACTTCCGCCGTATTCACCTGAACTCAATCCAATAGAACAAGTCTGGCAATGGATGCGCCAAAATGAAATAGCAAACCGTTGCTTTGATGGATATGAAGACATTGTCGATGCATGCAGCAATGCATGGAATCGATTTAGAGAAGACAAAAATCGAGTAACAAAATTATGTAATAGAGACTGGATCAATCTGGTCAATTGATTAATGCATTTGGTATTAGTTGCATCTCGTTTCCTCGAACCTTGTTCGAGGGACTTTAATACAAGACCCACTAACACGGTTTATCTGGCACAGAGACGGCCATTGCTATTTGCCACGTGATTCCTGTCATCCCCTAGGTGTTTTTATAGGGGATCTCATATAGCCTTTTATTCACCTACTGGGCAGTAATACGCTGCATGAGATACCGCATAAAAGACTTGCGGTATGACGATGCGGTTATAGAACAGGGAAAGCCATTGCTGCTATATCCGCGCACACCGTCATCCCCTAGGTCTTTTTATAGGGGATCTCATGCAGCCATTTATTCACCCACTTAGCAGTAATACGTGGCAGGAGATACCGCATAAAAGACTTGCGGCATGACGAGGCGGCTATAGCACAGAGACGACAGTTGCTCACTGCGCATAATAATATGTCTCTTTAGCGCTACGGTTTTCTACATCATTTTGATGAGTAATTTACTACTTACGAGTGAAAATCTTTCACCAAGTTGAATTAAAGTAATAATTTTGTAAATGATTTGCTCTAATACCCTTGTGTTTAACATTTAGCTCCCCATATCTATTTTATCGAAAGTAAAAAATAATAATTATCAGGAAAAAATATGGCTTCTCAAATTAAAGCGTTAAGTTCAGTTGATCACAGTAACGTAAAAATTAAGGACGGATCTAATTTAGATCTGACCAAAAATCAGCAAATTTTACCGCTGATTATCCATGAATTTGCACAAGCTGGTGCCGCAATGCCAGTTATCTTCATCAAACCAACGGATAAAAAAGTTTATGAGCCTGCTTGTTTACTTGGCTTAAAACCAGAAGAAAACTTATTCTACAAAAGTGAGAGTGAATGGTTAGGAGATTATGTGCCGGCATTAATCTCACATCATCCTTTTGCTATGGTGCAGACTGAAGGTGAAGAAAATCGTTTGCAAATGTTAATTGACGAAAACAGCGATCGTATTAGCAAAGAGGGCGGTGAGTCTCTTTTCGTTGAGGGCAAAGAAACTGAATATCTAACTAAGCGTAAAGAAACACTAGCTAATTACATTAACAGTGTACAAATCACTCGTGCTTTTTGTACTTATTTGACTGAAAAAGACCTGTTAATAGAACAAACTCTAACAATTGATATTGCTGGTGAAAAAGTCCAATTAAACGGCATTCACTTGGTTGATGAGAAGAAGTTGAATGAAATGAGTGATGAAGATCATTTGGAGATGCGTAAGCGCGGTTACCTAGGTCCAATCTATTCACATTTGGGCTCTTTACGACAAGTAAATAGACTGGCCAAATTACGTCAAGAAGCGTAATAATATCAGTTAAATAAAATACCGCCAATTGGCGGTATTTTTGTGTCTTAATTTTGACTACTCTCTTCGAATTAAGTAATCAAAGGCGCCTAGTGCTGCAGTTGCGCCACTGCCCATGGCGATAATAATTTGCTTATACGGACTATCCGTCACATCACCCGCGGCATACACTCCAGCCATTGACGTTTCACCCTGCTTGCTAGTAATTATCTCACCGCGATTAGTCAATTCAATGTCGCCCACTAAAAACTCACTGTTGGGCATTAAACCTATTTGTACAAATATCCCCGCTAGCGTAATTTCATGTGATTGGCTGGTTTGACGATCGGTATACTGCAGCGCTGTTACACGTTTACCGTCACCAATAACGTTAGTGGTTTGAGCATTTAGAATGATCGTCACGTTTGGCAATGATTTTGCTTTACGAACCAGTACTTCATCGGCGCGTAATGTGTCAGCGAACTCCAATACCGTTACATGTTCAACAAGGCCAGCGAGATCAATAGCCGCTTCAATACCTGAATTGCCACCGCCAACTACCGCAACAGATTTCCCCTTAAATAATGGACCATCACAATGTGGGCAATATGCGACACCTTTGCCGCGATATTCATTCTCGCCAGGCACATTCATTTCACGCCATCTCGCGCCAGTGGCTAAAACCACAGATTTACTGCTTAACGTTGCACCATTTTCCAATGTAATATCAATGAGGCCGGTTTCGACATTGCGAACAACTCGCTTAGCTTTATTGTTATTCATGATATCAACATCATATTCTTTAACGTGCTCTTCCAAGCTAGCCACTAATTTAGGGCCTTGCGTTGCCTTTACCGAAATGAAGTTTTCAATGGCTAACGTATCACTAACTTGTCCACCAAAGCGATCCGCCACCAAACCTGTTTTTATGCCTTTACGTGCGGCATAAATAGCTGCCGCTGCGCCAGCAGGTCCGCCGCCCACGACAAGAAAGTCGAAGTTATCTTTATTACTCATCGCTTTGGCTTGTCTTTTATCTGCACCGCTATCAACTTTACTCAAAATCTCAGTGAGCGATATACGTCCTTGACTAAAAGACTGACCATTTAAATAAACAGTAGGCACAGCCATGATATCGCGATCAAATACTTCACTTTGAAATAACGAACCGTCGATCATCACAGACTTTATTTGAGGGTTTATCGCCGCCATCATGTTTAATGCCTGCACTACTTCAGGACAATTTTGGCAGCTTAAAGAAATGTAAGTTTCAAATTGATATTTCCCCTCAAGGTTTCTCACTTGCTCAATAACCTCGGCATCAATTTTCATGGGGTGTGAGCCACTGTGCAGCAACGCCATAACCAATGAAGTGAATTCATGACCCATAGGCAAGCCAGCAAAGCGGATCTCACTATCGACCGCGATGCCTCGAACTAACATTGAAGGCACACGTTCATCATCGCTGTTACCGCTAACAATAGTAACCAAAGGAGAGAGCGTGGCTATTTGCGCGACTAGGCGGTTTAATTCTTGTGATTTCAAACTATCATCTGTGAAGGTGACTAGTTCGACTGGTGTTTTTAAATTGATTAAATAAGTTTTTAACTGGGCTAGCATGGCTGCGTCTAACATAGATACCTCGACAAATAATATTCAGAAAATGAGGGAGTAGTCATGTAACTACTCCCAATAGATTGTTGGCTGTTAAATCTTGCCAACTAAATCTAAAGACGGAGCTAATGTTTCACCGCCTGGCTGCCAAGCTGCTGGACAAACTTCGCCATCATGTTCTGCAACATATTGCGCGGCTTTAACTTTACGTAATAACTCGCTTGCGCTGCGGCCTATGCCAAGATCATGTACTTCAGAAATCTTGATTTCACCTTCAGGATTAATCACAAAAGTACCGCGTAAGGCTAGACCTTCAGCTTCAATCATTACACCGAAGTTGCGAGTAATAGCGCCGGTAGGATCGCCAATCATTGGATACTGAATTTTTTTGATAGTGTCTGACGTATCGTGCCATGCTTTATGCGTGAAATGAGTGTCGGTAGACACCGAATAAACTTCTACGCCCATCTTTTGCAATTCTTCGTAATGGTCTGCCATGTCGCCTAACTCGGTAGGACATACAAATGTAAAGTCAGCAGGGTAGAAGAAAACGATTGACCATTTGTTGGCTAAGTCAGCTTCGGTTACTTCTACGAATTCACCTTTGTGAAAAGCAGTTGCATTGAATGGCTGTAGTTTGGTGTTAATGAGTGATTGGTTCATGTGTTATTCCTATTAATGGGTTTGTTGAAGACCGGGTAATAATAGGAATATTATTGATATCTGTATAATCGATAGTAATTATCGAGATGATAGGTTTTGCCTATGGGTTGTTTTGTTAATCGGTCAGTTGATTTATGGAAGCACACTACTTACCGATTTTCTAACACTCGAGACAATAGTACGGACACATTGCATGCGAGAGTAATTGCTTCTAATGAGCAAAGAAATACCGCGCACTGGTTTAGGTTCCACAAAATGTTGGTAGCAGATTTGCTCATTAGCCAAGTTATTAATGGTAGCAAGCGCTGGCAACATCGTAATGCCCATACCACTGGCCACCATGTGGCGCAGGGTTTCTAAACTAGTACCTTGAAAGCTGGTGTCCTCTTTGGCGCCTGCCGCAAAGCAATAACCCATAGCTTGATCTTTAAGGCAATGCCCATCCTCTAAGGTCAGAATTCTTTTACCATGTAGATCGCTTAGACTTAAATTCGCCTTATCAGCCAATGCGTCATCTTTTTGGGTAGCAAGCACTAAAGGTTCATTGAACAAATGATAAGACTCAAAGTTAGACATTTCAGTTAAGTAAGGCAATATCAATACGTCTAACTTACCTTCGTGTAACTGTTGCAGCAAAACATCGGTTTTATTCTCATGCAAGAAAAAATTAATGCGCGGTAACTGACTATTCAGATCGGCCATGATGTGCGGTAATAAATAAGGTGCCAAGGTAGGGATTAGGCCTAAATGTAAATCACCCGCAAATGGATCTAACAACGCTTTCGCCGACGATTCAAATTCATCGGCTGCCCTTAATACCTTGCGCGCTTGCTCAACCAATTTTTCCCCCGCAGGCGTAAGCATCACATTGCCGCGATGACGCTCTACTAGTTGCAAGCCCAATTGCTGTTCTAATTTCATTAGCTGACCGCTTAACGTCGGTTGGCTAACAAAACATGCTTGCGCAGCGTGGCCAAAATGTCGGTGCTGGTCAATCGCATCAAGGTATTCTAAATCTCGTAATTTAATCATTGGTTTAATCAATCATATTTATCATTATATAAGACTATACCAATTAACTTAAAGCGAGCCAAACAGTGCTGCTTGCTTAATTTCGACGGAAGGCAAATAATTTGTAACAGATACCTACTTTGAAATTAAACGAAGTTCAGTATATTAAATAAGCATGAAGCTTATTAAGGAGTCACATTATGCCATTACCCCTACTAATTATTGGTGTAGCCGTCGGCGGTTTATTACTACATGAAGATCAAAAAGAGTACTTAAAAGATCAAGATGAAAATCGCCATAAAATAATAGACCATCACATGGGCCGTGAGCCATCAGAGATCCTACCAAGTAAATTTCAACGAAAGCTGCAACCGGGCGCTATTGTATGCTGCGAAGTATTTGAAGCCTTTATTCATACAGGAATCGTGGTAGACGACGAGACGATAGTCGAGCTTCATGGTAGTGGTTTGATCCGAGCTATTTCTAAAAAACGATTCCTAGAAGAGCGTAGTGGTAAACATATATTTGTCGCATGTGATCAACAAGGCAAAACAATACAGCTTCCTAGTGCCGAGCAACGGGCAGCTGAAGACATATTTACATTCCACGAATATGATTTATTACAAGCCAATTGCTACTTTCATACATGGCGCTGGTTAACGGGTGAATATACACCAATAGACAGTTTTAGCACCTTTAATAAACAACTAAGTCAGTTGGTCAACGCGGCAATTTATTGGGATCAAGTACTTTAACGATCGGTAACCATAATCGAAGCGAAAATAAGTCTAGCATCGCTGTTTTATCGTCAAACGTGATTACATGAATAGATTAATATCGGCAAGATAGTGTTACAAATAGACTATTTGCTATTTTTTCATAAAATGACCAGCGGGATGACGAGGTGTGGCAAGACCAGCGAGGTGACGTGTATGGTCGACCCAAAGCCCACACCGTCATACCCGAGTTGTTTTTATCGGGTATCTCACGCCGCGCGTTGCGTCTAGAGAGTAAAAGGCTGCCTGAGATCCCGCATAAAAAGACCAGCGGGATGACGTACTATCGAATAGGAGGTGACGAAGGTTGAAAAATCAGCGGGTGACGAGAAAGCCAAACCCGCTGAAAAAACTACTTAGGAGGCATGCGTATCGCGGCGTCTAAACGAATCGTTTCGCCGTTTAAGTAACTATTTTCAATCATATGCACAGCCAAACGACCAAACTCAGACGGTAAACCCATGCGTTTAGGGAATTGAATCTTCTCTATCAAAGACTCTTGCACGTTATCAGGCATAGCCAATAACATTGGCGTACCCATAATGCCAGGCGCAATCGTATTAACACGAATACCAGAACGGGCTAAGTCACGTGCCATTGGTAATGTTAAACCAACAATACCGCTTTTACTGGCAGCGTAAGCCGACTGGCCCATTTGACCTTCATAAGCGGCAACAGACGCCGTATTAATAATAATGCCGCGCTCATTCGCTTCACCACTGGCTTCATTTTTAGCCATCATTTGCGCCGCAATGCGTGCCACATTAAAGGTGCCAATCAAATTGATATTAATCACGTTAGCAAAACCAGCTAGCGGCTGTGCTTGACCCTCACGATCTAACACTTTCTTGGCTGGCGCAACACCTGCGCAGTTAATACAAATATCAACACGACCAAACTTAGCAATGACCTGATCAAACGCATCGGTAACCGACGTTTCATCACAGACATCAGTCTTAATAAACATCACCTTATCATCACCAATCAACGCCACGATTTCGTCACCAGCTTTCTGGTTTAAATCGAAAATAGCGACCTTAACGCCAACCTTTAATAACTCGTCTAACGTAGCGCGACCAAGACCTGATGCGCCGCCAGTTACAACCGCAATTTTATGTTCAGTATTCATTTTTATTCCTTATTATGTTTGTTAGTCGGCCAGTAAATCACGCGCGATAATCACTCGCTGAATCTCACTAGTACCTTCATAAATAGTGGTAATGCGCACATCACGTGCTAATCGCTCTAACGGATATTCTTTAATATAACCAGCACCGCCCAATAATTGAAGCGCGGTATAACAAGCATCATTAGCTTTTTCAGACGCAAAAACCTTGGCCATTGACGCGCTGGTGGAAAATGGCAGGCCATTATCCTTATTGCTCGCCGCTTGCATGATTAACAAACGAGCCGCTTCAAGTTCCGTGTAACGGTCAGCGACCATCCATTGCAATCCCTGAAAGCTAGCCAAAGGCTTGCCGAACTGTTTGCGCTCCTTAATATAAGCCGTTGCATAGTCCATAGCCTCAAGACCCAAACCTAACGCTAAAGACGCAATGCCAATGCGGCCACCGGCCAGCTCGGTCACCGCTATTTTAAAACCTTTATTTAGCTCACCCAACAACGCACTGGCTGGAATAATACAATTATCAAAGGTCACTTCGTTAGTCGACGAGGCTTTTTGCCCCATCTTATCTTCAGGCTTGGCAACGGTTAAACCAGCAACATCACCATCAACCAAGAAACAACTAATGCCTTTACCACGAGGCGCATCACTGTCGGTAACAGCCCACACCACAAAAACACCGGCATATTCAGCAGAGGTAATAAATATCTTACTGCCGTTTAGCACAAAGTTATCACCGTCACGTTTCGCCGTAGTCTTCATTGCCGACGGATCAGAACCCGCACTCGACTCGGTCAAGCAAAAACCACCGGCATAAAACTCACCACTACAAATTTTTGGCAGGTAGTGATCTTTTTGCTGGTCATTGCCTACCGCCTGAATCACCTCAGCCACCATATTAGTCACCGACGTTGTCACAGCCGTTGAAGCACAACCACGAGCCAGTTCGGTAATCGCCAAACTAAAAGCCGTGCTGCCAGCACTTATGCCGCCATATTGTTCATTAATATTAATGCCCATGAAGCCAAGTTCGCCCAGCTGCTTAATTTGCGCCAAAAACAACTCACGATCACCCACGTGATCTAATTTCTCGGCGTTGGCTTTCAATTGATTTTGCGCAAATTGACGAGCCGTGTCTTGAATCATTACTTCTTCTTCGCTAAAGACGATTTGCATGAGTGACCTTAATAATTGATATGAGCAATAAAGCGCTATTGTCGACCAAAAAACGATAAATAAACAGGACATCAACTAACAAATAAGACACAATATCGCTCACTAAAGTCTAATAAATAGTATCTAAAGCGTAAATAAGGTACTAAACCGCGCAGAGAGCACATGGCAACTATTGGTGAGTATTATTTAAAATCGTGTTCGTCGGCCGCTTTTTCGCAAGGCATAGACATCAAATCGTTAATGATGAAAGCAGGCATAGCGCCAAGACATCATGCCAAGCAAAGCAAACGCATTATAGATAGCTCAATGGTATTATTGCTACGCTCAATTAGCGATGCAACCAACGACGCCTTTTTAGGCTTTGCCAACCAGCCAATTACGCCACAGTTTTTTAAACTGCTCATGCAAAGCGCAGCCTTGTGTCCTACCATCGGCGAAGCCATCAACACCCTTAGCAGTGGATTTTCGCTGGTGGGCTGTGAATTAAGCATGCAACGCACGAACAAGCAGCAAATAGCGCTGACGTTTTCACACCAACATAAAGACCCAGACAACTTCCTGTTGGAATACCTGCTGGTCTTTATACATCGTTTATTGAGTTGGCTGGCGGGAAAACAATTGCCATTGCATTGTGCCAATGTGAACTATCGCCCACAACACTATCAACAAGAATTCACCCTGTTGTTCCGCTGCCCAGTCGCCTTTGAGCAACGCACTAATAGTTTGGTTTTTGACAATGCCATTGTCGATTGGCCGGTAATGCGTGAACCAAGCGCTATTCATCAAGTGATAGCGCAATTCCCGCTGATTGTACTGCGATTCCCCGGCGCAGAAAACGCAACAGACAGACAAGTTCATCAATTATTGCAACGTGAGTTTTTACGCACAGGCCACTTATTAGAATCGTCGCTAGCGGCAAAACAAATGCACATAAGCAGCGCGACCTTGCGCCGACAATTGGCAAAACTCAATACTAGCTTCTCACAAATAAAGACAGAACTTAGGCATGAACAAGCCATCAAACTGTTAAGCGATAGCACACTGTCAATTGAGAGCATCGCAAGTCAATTGGGCTATAGCGAAGCGAGGGCATTTTCACGAGTATTTAAACAGTGGACCGAGCTTACCCCAACGCAATATCGCCAGTTATTGTGATCAAAAAATAAACGTAAAGTCTTGAGCAGTAAATTAAGCAAGATGCCCAAAGCGCGACTTACAAAAATAGAGTTATTAGCAACAGCGAATACACGGTGATTTATACAAGTTACCCTAGCTTAAAGTTGTGTTTTTTAACGTTTAATACGATTTCAATGCTGATTTTTTTTCGTGCGACCGATGCGGTGTTAAGCATAGTTATCTATAAGAATTATAAAGTTAGCAATATTCAGACTAGAAAATCAAACTTAATTGACGTAAGCTGAGAAGCAATAATGCCGCGCTAATGCAAAGCTCTAAATAGATGAAATGCGAAGGAAAAGCAGTGAATAACTTCAATCAGCAGTTAGAAAAAATTAAAACACAACCAGGATTTATCGCGGCGCTTGACCAAAGCGGTGGCAGCACGCCCAAGGCACTGCAACAATATGGCGTTGAAAGCGATGCATGGAAAAACGACGAAGGCATGTATGGCGTCGTTCATGAAATGCGTTCACGCATTATGACCAGCCCAAGCTTCACCGGTGAGCGCGTTATCGGTGCCATTTTATTTGAAAACACCATGGATCGCGACGTAGCCCAAAAAACTACCGCCGAATATCTGTGGGACGTTAAGCAAGTGGTGCCATTTTTAAAAGTGGACAAAGGCTTAGCAGACGAAGAAAACGGTGTACAGCTAATGAAAGCGATGCCACAACTTGAGCAATTGCTGAGTAAAGCAAAAGCCAAAGGCATCTTCGGCACCAAAATGCGATCGGTGATTAAACTCGCAAACGAGCAAGGCATTAACGCCGTGGTTGAGCAACAGTTTAGCGTGGCCAAACAAATCATTGCCGCTGGCCTAATGCCGATAATCGAACCTGAAATAGACATTCACAGCAAAGAGAAAGCGCAAGCAGAGCAAATGTTGCAAAAAGCGCTAATCGCCGCGTTGAATGAACTAACAAGCGACCAGCAAGTGATGCTAAAGGTTACGTTACCAGAAGTAGAAAACTCTTATACCGACTGCATCAATCATGACAACGTTGTTAAAGTAGTGGCCTTATCGGGCGGTTACGATCGCGAACACGCTAACCGACGCTTAACAGCCAACAAGGGCATCATTGCTAGTTTCTCAAGAGCCTTGTCACAAGGATTGTTAGCACAGCAAAGCGACAGTGATTTCGACGCCACCATCAACACCTCAATTGAAGCTATTTATCAGGCATCAAAAACCTAAGATAAACCCCAATAGTTAAAGCGACTAAACAAAGGCCAATAACAGTGATGTTATTGGCCTTTTTGTTTTAAGTGCAGTACAAACTTAATTCATCATTGATATGTACTATAAATATCAATGTGTTAATGTGCGAACCTCTGTGCGACATCAATAGCGGAAAGACAATAAATGGATTTAAAGTCGGCTCAATTTTATCACCAACATGCAGCGCCGCTAGCGCAACAATACCTCTCAAAAACATTTGAAGAAGTTCATCAATCATGGCGTCATTTTCTAACGCCGCTACTGACTAAGCCTAATGCGCGCATTCTTGATATAGGCGCAGGAGCAGGGCGCGATAGTAAATATTTAGCCGAGCAAGGCCAATTAACCAATCTATCTGTTACCGCCATCGAACCCGCCGCCGCACTAGCCAAAATAGGCAAAGCGCAGACCCAAGGATTAAATGTTGATTGGCTAGAAGACTCACTGCCAACGCTTGAAAATGTCACCAAACAAGAAATAAGCTTTGATCTAATATTGATAAGCGCAGTGTGGATGCATATACCGTCTAGCCTTAGAGCGCGCAGCTTACGCAAGCTGGCTAACTTATTAAAACCCGGCGCTAAATTAGTTATCTCACTGCGCCACGGTAAAAGCACCGACGAGCGCATCATGCATGAAGTATGCAGCGACGAGCTAACCAGCTTAGGAAAAACCGTTGGTTTATTTACAGCACTAATCACCGACATTGAAAGTGACAAACTAGGTCGCAGCGAAGTGCATTGGCAAACGGTAGTCTTGCAACTGCCAGACGATGGCAGCGGCGCGTTCCCTTTCATTCGTCATGTTGCGATTAACGATGGCAAAGCAGCCACCCATAAACTAGCGCTTATGCGTATTTTACTACGCATCGCCGACGGTCATCCAGGCGCGGTAATACGCCGCGAAGACAATAGAGTGATTCTACCCGCTGGGCTGGTGGCGCTTTATTGGTGCCATCAATACAAATTATTAATTGATGACAACAACCTGTTTCAAACTCCGAATAAAAACCCGAACATGGGTTTTATGAAAGCAAACGGTTGGCACAAACTCACCAATCGTGCGGCTAGTGATTACAGCATCGGTAACTTATTTAGCGGTGATGACGCGCTAGCACTGCATAGAACTCTTAGCGCAGCGGTGAAAAACATTCGCGAGATGCCCTGTAAATACATCACCTTGCCCAATAGCGAACAAAGCGTTTTTGAGATTGATAGCAAAACCGTGAAAGCAAAAGACAGCCTTTTTTTAGACATGCAGTCACTTAGCCAGTGGGGTGAGTTCTCATTGCCTGAACACATATGGCTAGCCTTTAGTCGCTTTGCCTGTTGGATAGAGCCTGTGCTGGTTAGTGAATGGGCAAGCACCATGGCGAAATACCAAGGCAACGCTTCAGCAGAGCAGCAGGGTGTTATTCATAGCGCATTGCAATGGCTAGAACCAACACGCACAACGGTTGAAGTGCGAAAGAGATTTGATCAAATCAACAACGCTAATAATCCGCAACATTGTGTGTGGAGCCAAAAGCGCTTATCGATGAGTAGCAGCGCCAAAAGTAATGTTCAAATTGACCATTGTTTTCCGTTTGCACGCTGGCCAAACAATGATCTATGGAACCTGTTGCCGACAGACGCTAAAACCAACTTAGCAAAAAGTGACCGCCTACCAACCGAGCAGCGAATGAACAACGCCAAAGAACCCATCAGCCAATGGTGGCAAACAGCTTGGCTTGATAACACTAACGCGCAAGTTAGCCGACAATTTTTCGCCCAAGCCAATATCGCCCTACCGGGTTTAAATACAGACAACACCTCAATTGATGATCTTTTTGACGCCCTAGCGTTACAGCGCGGACGGCTAAGAGAAATGCAGCAGTTGAGGGAGTGGTAATAAATTAAATCGTAAGGCGTTATGGGGCAGAAAGCGCCATAAGAACCATCGTGCCAATATTGGATTTTGGATTAGGTTTTGTATGGTAAAAGTATTCTTAGACAAGCAACCTGACCCCTTATTCTCTTATCTTCTTAATTCAATATCGACAAGCTCACATTGGATTCCATTATGAGCGATTAGAACGATATTGGGGGTTGGTAATTTACCACTTTGATTTCTCATTTTTTCCCTTAATTAAATTTTACTAACTTAGCTGAAGTGCCTAACATCGAAAAAATGTGACAGCTTTAGCCGTCAGTGTGATTTAGCTTGTTAAGCGCTATTTACCATCATCCCAAGAATTCAAGTAATCAGCTAATACATCGCCATGACAGCTTTGAGGCTTACAGAAACAACCTAAACGCTTACCTACTAGCTTATAAACTTCTGACTTTTCCTTATTTAGGAACTTCTCATAGTCGAAATCATATTTATACTTTCTTATTACTTCTTCGCGGGTGTCGCCTTCCTCATACATAGAATAAGGGTTTCCCCAGTATGAACCACGACCAATATACTCGTATTCATCAGTTGACTTCGCTGCTGAATGCTTTGTATCTACCTTAATGTTAATAACGCGCGTAATTTTTATTTTAATCAGCCTAAGTGGAGTTTTTAACTCTTTTAGTGACGCTAGTTCATCAGGGAAACATTCCCCATCGTCGAATATAATTGAATGAGTAATACTCGAAAAATCTATTACATCACATGATACTAAGGGCGTTTCTGGGTAATTATCAGTAAATAGCTGACTAATAAAACCATTAGAATCTTCAGAATATACAACGGAATAATCTTGTATATTTTCGACTATCCGTACAACCTTTCTTTGAAATTTTTCAAAACAATTAAATTGCTTAGGATACAATACTAGTACTTTTTTCATTTAATATAGGTGCTTAACTTTTAAATTCAGATCAGAGCTTTCATTTAAATACTCAACAACTAATCGTCTGTGACATAAATGAGGCTCATGCTCACTGCATAATAGACAGCCATTGTCTAATAATGCAGGTTTTATCGTTTTTTCAATTTGTCTTTGCGACATTAAATTAAGAAACTTATCCTCATATTTCTCCCAAGGCATCTCACCTTTTTTATACAAATTTAACATTTCTTTGGTTGGTGCTAATTCAGGGGTATGAATATACTCAGTGCCACATAACTCTTTTAAAAAAAATTTAAGGTCATCTCTTTTAGCAAATCCAGCTAATTGCGAAACATTATTCAACCGAACATCAAGTAATGTTGAAACATTTGCCGATTTAATAAACCCAAAAAATGTTTCAGCATTTTTTTTAGTAAACCCGATAGTAAAAATGTCCATTTAGTATCCTTAAAAGATAGTAGCGACTAGTTTATAACAATTACCTTTATATTCTTCCCCAAGACTAATACAAAGGACTCCAATAATCCCTGAAAAGTCATTAACAAGGTTACTAAAATTAGGATCTGTTACCGGTAGTTCATATGGTATTCCATTATACGTAAAAGATATTTTTCTTTTTTCGTCTTTCATATATAACTGAATATTGTCTACTTTTACCAAATAAAGCGATTGTTCTATTCTAATTGTGCCGAGTTGAATTTGAATATGAGGGACTAGATTACCTTCTCCCCAAAGATCATTGGGTTGATCTAGATGATTATTTATTTCATCTAAATTAATAGAGTAATTTTGTGTCCAAACCGTGTCATCTATTAAATAATTTTCCGGTTGGTGAGACAAAGGAACGTGACGTGAAAATTTCATCATAATTTTCTGCAATGGCTTTACAGTAAATGTTCCATATGGATTTTGATATTTTGCTTGATTATGGCTTAATTCCCCTCCAATTTCGCTTGAAACTGGACGAACCCATTTTCCATTCGCAAGATACTTCCCTGCGACACAATGCTGCTGATGTTTAACTGAGTTAGCTAAAACAAGAATCTCTACTTGGCTCATTCGGCCTCCGTGCTGATTGATATATGATTGGCGCTTAACGCCTACCTAACCAGCGGTGTGCTGGATTAGTTTTTTGTTAGATGTGCTCACTGAATAGCTTCCCTTGAGCCTCAAGCTGATCTCTTAAAAAATGATAATTTTTTCCTTGAAGTGTTTCAATAATTTGAGAATCATCTGTTTTCCGTATTACGGTCGCTACAGAGTAACCTGTTTTTTGAATTTCTCCTGTTTCATCAAGCTTTCGGTGCTCTAATAAAACACACTCAATCCAAGCACCATGCTGGAAGCTTATTGTTCCGTTCAAGACATCTTCTTTAAATTCATGATCTGCCATTGAAAATGATATAGCTTCATTTTTGTATATTCCTTTCCATTTGTATCGGCCCTCTTTTAAGACGGGCGCGACAATTTCTATGATTGCATCATCGATCTTAATTGGAGTCAAATTATGGGAATGGAGGATGAATTTACCAAAGTCTGCACGTTGAACTGTGCGTTCATCTGATACCGGAAAGCCTTTCCCATCGAGCGCTGTAAAGCTAATTATATGGATTTTTTGGTAATGGCTGAGATGTTTATAAAAGTTGGATTTACGAGTTATGACTTTTAAATTTGACTCTAAGATCTCTACAACCTTAATTTTGGTATTCTCGCTTACATTTCCAGCGCTGACTTCTAATTGAAGTTTTTTTATTCTAAGTTTTCTTTCTTCAATACTGAATCGTAAGTCTTGCTTCTGAAGTTCTTCCAGTTCGTTATCAGTAATTGGTATTCGAGAAGCAATTAACGCAACAATTGATATGAATATTGAGATTTGACCAGCGTTTTTTCCAAATACTTTCCATCTATCGCGTAGACCACCTTCACGATAGGCTTCTGAATCTATTTGTATAACAAAACCTAACTCTTTAGCTGTTTCAAATGCTAATGCTAAAAGTTCAGCTTCACAACTATTTCGAACCAGCGCATTCATTGAGTGAGAAGTATCATTGAAAAAATAATGTAGTTCTAATTTTTCAGCGCATATTACCATAGCTATTCCTAACGTCCTTTTAATCTAGATTTTTTTCGAGTATCAATTTTGATGCCATACAATCAATTAGATGCACATCTAACTATTAAGAATTTATCTCTCGTCTGCGCAGCATGAGAGATAAATGTCTGTTGGACGAAACCATGTGACTCGGCTTAAGATGGTTTTTGTTTATTGTGCCGTCAGCCTCAATATAACAAGGATGGGACGCACAAAATCTTGTTCGTAAGTAATATTTAACGACTGCAGTCCCCATAGTTAGATGAGGGGATTGCAAACAGAGTATCCATAGCGGGTTAAGCTTGCTTTGTCACTTTATCTTGGGTATCTATTTTAGACTTTTTATTTATAGCGTCTATGATTCCTGCACCGACAAAAAACACAGTACCTATTAGGAAAATTAATAGTCCGACAGTCTCATGCATTGCGCTTTTTGCGGAAGAAAACACGCTATACCCCATTACATATGCTAGCAATCCAAGTATAAAAAAGAGTATGTTCATAATGTTATTTCCTTATAAATATTTCAAAGATAGATTTTTTTTGTGGTAAATTTGGGATAGGAAAAAAGTTAATTGATATTCAATCACTTTCAATGCCAAAGTTATTATAGGACGTAATCTATCACCAATATAATTACGGTGCAATAAATGTTCAATTGTTTAGTTTTCGTAATAACATCAAGTAATAAGGCTGATTGGGATGTATTAGAAAAAGTATCGAGCAATGAATAAATCATACCGTCAATTAAGGCTCTGTCTAAGGCGGTTTTGCGCGAAAAAAACCTAAAACACACATTCTAAATACCCTAACCAATCGCTAATTTCGCCGTTTCATGCCACATACTTGCTGGCATTGGGTGTTGTAGTTGCCAAGTGATGCTCATTGGTTGGCTGCCTTGGTGTTTGATGTAGTTAATTGGGCCGAAATTCACAAAACCCATGGTTCTCTTGTTTTCATCTTTCGCTTGTTCACGCACAAATAAAATAATCTGTTTTTTTGTCTTTCTATGTTCGATGTAAGCTAGCCCTTTGCCTCGTTCGGGGCGGGCGCTATTTTGTGATTGCCAATGAAACAACTTTTCGCTGATCGCGTAATCATGGTACATGGTGGTTGGCGAAAACTGTTTTTCACATTTATTAAGGGTAACAAATAGTAATTCGGTATTTGTTGCGGGTAAGTTTAAAACCCCTTCACGTGATGGCGATTTCTTATCAAAGGTACTGGCGCCAAAGCCCGATAGAATTTGTTCTCTGGTATATCTGGCGTGTATTTTTATCGCGCTACTTCTTACGCTGTTTTTGGCGTTAGGGTTGGTGCTATTGATGGTGAACTCTTGATGATGAATGCGGTTTACCAGCAGCGTTAATACGTCAATAAGCTCTAACTGTAATTGAGGGTGTCGTAATGCCTGCAAGCTTTGTTGCAGCGAGCCAAAGCCTAGTTTTGTTCCTGTTTTTTCCCAGAAGTTATAGTGGCACATTAATGCGAAATCAAGCGCGTCAGTTTGTGAAGCGTCGAAATTAAAATCGTTTTCGCATAGCGTTTTAATAAAGGATAAATAAGAAAGCGAGCTACACGATAACAGGTGATTATTGATCGCACGATAATAGGCTTTCGTCAGGTCTAGTTGCTTATTCGCTAGTACATTAGGTTCATTGACCTGATGCGCGCTAATGTCGGCATTGTTGTCGACGTTATTGTTGGTATTGCTTTCATAATTGTTGTCTGCGTGTAGTAATGCAGTCCAACCGCCTTTCTTGTCTACTTTTATGCGATATATGTCTTCTAGGCTAATACTGGGGTGCATGTGTAAGAAGTTGATTAACGTTAATGGTAAATCGCTATGTAATGGGTAACTGTTGATAAGCCCTATCAGTCGGCTGCGGTTTAGCGTGGCGCTGCGAATGTTTTTGAGGATCATTTCCTGCGTTTTTTCCTGCAACTCTATGCGACAACTTAGCGGCAAGTGCGGGAAACCATCTGTGATTTCTTTAGATATCGATTGGTTTGTTTTACCCACTAATGCTCTAAACTTTTGCGAGAAATCGTATTCACTGCGAGCGTTGCCAACAAAGTCTAAAACGGTGCAACACTCTTTACCATCGACTAAGCGTAGTCCACGGCCTAGTTGTTGTAAAAATATGGTTAGGCTTTCAGTGGGGCGTAAGAACAACAAGGTATCTACTTCTGGGATATCGACCCCTTCGTTAAATATATCAACCACAAACAATATGTTGATTGCGCCTTGTCTTAATTTTTGCTGTTTTATATCTCGCTCGTTGCTGTTGTCGCTGGTCAGTACATCACAGGCGATGCCGCGCAATGTGAACTTTGTCATCATGTAGTTTGCATGATCTTTACTGACACAAAAGGCTAATGCTCGCATTGTTGATATGTCGGTGACTATCTCATTAAGGCTCAGCAGAATGCGGTTAACACGTTGTTCGTTGTGGGTGTAAACGTTGCTAAGTTCACTAATGTCATAACGACCTTTATTCCAAGGTACTTGGCTTAAGTCTGTTTCGTCGTCAATGCCGAAATATTGAAATGGTGATAAATGACGGCGATTAATTGCTTCGGGTAGTCGGATCTCAGCGGCAATGACGCCACCAAAGTCACTAAGGATATTACCGCCATCATGGCGCTCTGGCGTAGCGGTTAAGCCTAGTAATATCTGAGGTTGGAAATTATTTAATATCGCGCGATAACTACTTGCAGTGATGTGGTGCACTTCGTCGATAACGATGTAATCAAAAAAATCAGGGCTCAAGTTTAGGCGGTCAATGTTGTTGTTAATGCTTTGAACCGAGGCGAATAGTTGATTGTAATGGTTTGGTTGATGATTACCGACCCATAACTCGCCAAAATTACTGTCTCTTAATACGCCGCGAAAGGCGCTTTGTGCCTGTTTTAATATCTCTTGGCGATGCGCTACAAATAAGAATTTTGCTTGCGGATTTTGTTGATAGAAGCGTGCAAAGTCAAATGCTGAGATGATGGTTTTTCCGGTGCCTGTCGCAGCAACCACCAGATTGCGATAACGATTGTGTAATACACGTTCGGTGTGCAATTGTTCTAAGATCTCACGCTGATGAGGGAATGGCTTTATTTCAAAATGATAGCTGTGATTCTTGTTGAAATTGCCTTTGGCCTCTCTTAACGCATTGTGTAGTTTTTCTTTGCTGGTGGCTTTACCGTCGAACAGTTCAAAATCGCTAGACTGCCAATAGGTTTCAAAGGTGCTTAGCGATTTTTCGATAATGTGTGGTATTTCTTGCGAGGTGATCTTCAAGTTCCATTCTAAGCCGCTGGTGAGGGCAGAATGCGATAAATTTGAAGAGCCAATATAACCGGTGTGAAATTGGCTATTACGCATGAATAAGTATGATTTTGCGTGCAGCCGTTCCCGTTGCGTGTTGTAGCTGAGTTTAACTTCTGTGTTGGGTAGCGACGCTAAAAACTCAACGGCTTTGGCATCGGTCGCGCCCATATAGGAAGTCGTAATGATCTTTAACTGTTTTCCGCTGCGGGTGAATTCTTCAAGTTCCTTTTTGAAAATTCGAATGCCTGTCCATTTGATAAATGATACTAGCCAATAGATTTTGTCTGATGACTTTATTTCACGTTTAAGTTCGGTCTCTAAAGATATGCCTGCATTGCTGCCACAAAACAATTCGCTTTGGGTAAGGCCCGTTAACGGGAAAATAGACTCTGCGTATTTAGGTAAATCGGCGGCAATGGGATTAGATTTATCAAATAGTGCGGTAAGGATTTTTCCTTGGCTATCGATAAGGTTTTCACTAATGAAATCATCGTCGTTGATATGCGCTTTTAGCCACATCACTAAATCGTTAGCTAACTTTATTTGCGCCAATAAGCGTTCGTCACTCGCTGGCACGGCGTCAATGGCAAAAGCCATTACTCTATTGAGAAAACGTGATAACCAAGTTGATGCTTCTGATGGTTCTAATTGGCGCTCGCCGACATAGAAAGTATCGCGGTTTAGGTTCTTTTCAATGAGCTGCGTTATAAGCTGTTCGTAAATGCCAGTTTGATTCATTATTTGTTGCCAATCTCATACTTAGTGCTTTGTTCGCAATCGCTGCAATTTAGGTTGTAATCATCTTTTCTTTTACTAACTTTTGTTTGCTTACTATTACAGTGAGGGCACGGCTGTTTCATTGCCGTGTTTCCGCTGCACTGCTGGCATTTTAGGTAATAACCATATTTACCATGACTAGGGACTAGTTGTTTAGTCGCTTGGCATTTTGAACAACATAGGTTGATAGTTTTTGCTTTGGTATTTACTGATTTTATTGTAGGTGGTTGAGTCTTTTCGTCGTTTGAGACGGGATTAATTACTTTTGGTTCTGCCGTGTTGGTGATATTTTTTACTACAGATTTTTTGCCATTGGAAATGTCTTGTTCAAGTAAGAAATTGGCGATTGACTGCATTTCATCAGCATTAAAGTAAGGGCGAATATCGGCGAAATTTAGCATGTAGATAAATTTATGTCGTAGCTTCATGAGCTTGTTTATTTTATCAACTAGAAATTCTGATTTAACTAATTGCGCTGAAATGTCTGTCGGCATTTCTGTGCGGTCAATAATCGCATTGCTAGAAATCGCACAAATATTGTTCCAACAGCGCCCACCAAAACCCTTTTGTGCAAATAACATTTTTTCTAAAATATTTACTCTGTTTTCAGATAGCAATTCTTTTAAAAGATCTTGTTGCAACTCCACCTGTTTAATCGGCGAGGGCATGCCTTGCCATTTACCTTGATAGCTACGAGACCATTCCTGTTGTTTGTTTACTTTTACTTCACCGGTGATGCTTTTAGATTCAATTAAGATAAAGCCATAGGTATAGACAATAAGGTGATCTATTTGCGCCGTTTCGTTGTTGTGTTTAAATTTTAGATCGTTAAAAACAAATACCTGTTGATGATCTTTAAAGCTTCGACGTAGAAAAAAGGCAACATCTTGCTCTTGTTTTAGTCCTGCTTTAGCGGTTGGTGAACTAGCATTAATGGGGGCTTTATCCTTTAAGATCAAAATGTACGTCCTTTTACTCATCACTTCACAATGAGCATGAGGTTAACATGATTGAACTTGATTTAGTGGGAATTATTATCAATAAGTAACTGAATTTATTGGAAGGTTAGGAATGGGAATTAATTTATTCACTGTGTTTTTCGAAGCTGCGATGCATTTTTGGTTCATCGGCGTATTAGTGCTGCTGACTTGGTTGTTGCGCTTGCCGTGTATAAAAGGAATGCTGGGCGAGTGGCGCGTGAATAGGGCGTTGAGTGGAGAATTATCGCAAGACACTTATCAGTTATTTAAGAATGTCACTTTGCCCACGAAAGATGGCCCCACACAAATTGATCATATTTTATTATCGCCATTTGGTATTTTCGTCGTTGAAACAAAAAACATGAAAGGTTGGATTTTTGGTAATGAGCGACAGTCACGCTGGACTCAGAAAATTTATCGTCATAAATCTTCATTTCAAAATCCGTTACGACAAAATTATAAGCATACCCAAACCTTGTGCCAGCTATTGGACTTAGATAAAGAGGTAGTACACTCGGTGATTATATTTGTTGGCAGTGCAACATTAAAAACTGCGATGCCAGATAACGTCGGCCATCTTAGGCAGGGACTTGACTATATTCGCTCAAAACAGACAGTGTTATTTAGCCCCGAACAGGTTGTGCAATTCGCTGCCATATTAACGAGTAATAAATTGTCTGCTGGTTTAGGAACACATCTCAATCATGTGCAACATGTAAAAGAAATTGTCAGCGAACGCGAAAATGGAAAGACTAGTTGCCCCCGCTGTAATAGCGTGTTAGTTGAACGAAAGAATCGCAAGACTGGTGAGTTATTTATTGGTTGCAGCGCTTTTCCTAAGTGCCGTTATTTAAATAATGAATATTAAGGGGACCCAATTAACTCGTCAGTAATATTCGCAATGTTCGCATAATTCACGTGAGACAAGGGCTTTATAATCGTCGAGCCATTTAGTTTAAATACTCGTTACAGCAACATGTTTGTTTACTTTCGAGTGACTTAATATTTTAATTTTGGTGTTTGTTATTTTATAACGCTAATAACGATTAAATTGAATTAGTATAATAAGTAGTAGTTTATCTGGTTGTTTTATATATATAATGCATCTTTTTTTGCAAGGGATGCGAATGAGTATTTCACCAGAAATTTTGACAGAACAGTCTACGCCACATATACCACAGAACAATGCCTCTTTGGATAATAAGCCTGAAGATAGCGCTATACCACAAGACACTTCCAGTTCGCCTCCCCTAAACGATAAGTCAGAAAACAGTGCGTTAGCACGCGAATGGCAATTAATGGAAAAGCAGCGGCACAAAATCCGATTGTGCGATCCACGAGGTGTTTATTTTTATCGTCATATTCCTTGTGGTTGGTTTGCTAGTTTATTGCACTTTGTTACCTTATTAATCTCAAGCCTTTTGATTGCGGCTGCATTTTTGTTTTGGTTGTTCTTGCCCAAGGTTGTAGAAGTTGATGTTATTGGGGTTGGTTCGGTAGCTAATGTAACCATTATAGATGCGCTTGAATTATTTTTTACTGCATTAATAGTGACAATCGGAATTCATCGTTTAGTACGTCAAACACGTAAATTTTCAGTTAAGCGTTATGGCATGGCTATGTTGGCCAATGCTTGTAACCGAGTGATTGTTAGCTATTTAAAGTTAACAATCTATGTCTCTGCGTTGTTGATGGTTGGCGTGTTTTCTGTGCTAGAAAATGAACAGGATGCTTCTTTTCTTTTTGAGCGTTTAAGCAACGGAGTCGTTGGCGATGTCGTTAGTGTAATGGGATCAGTGGCGAGTATTATCATATTTTATCGCGCATTTTCTTCTTGTCATAAGGAGTTGTCATTATGCGATTAATTATCTTAAGTATGTTGTTCTGCTTGTCTATGGTTAATGCCAACAGCGCACTGGCTAAAGTAGACGTATATGGTGATTGCAAGCAGCAGTATCAAGGAATGGTGGCATCGTCATTTGTGCTTTTTAGTAAAAAGGAATTAATGGAATTAGGGACTTGCACTGGCGTCGCGCTATTAAAGAGAAACAGACTATCGACGTTGGTTTACTCTTGCAATGAAGCACAGGAGGCAAGAAGTGTGTTTGGTATTGCAACATTAAGCAAAGCCGAAGCTATTCAAGTGGGGCAATGTGTCGGGGTCATTAACTATATTTATGACCGCTATGACGGTGAGCGTTTAGACTACTCTGCATATAGGCGTAGTAATTATGTCTATTCTTGTATTCGAGGGCGAGCAGCGGTGGATTTATTGTCTAAAGAGCCGAAACGAAGTTATGGACGAAATACTGTACGTGATCTGTTGTGTGATCGTCACTAATGGCTAGCCATAAAACAATAGATACAGAAGTACTCACAATTGGCCAGTTTGCATTAGGTTTTTTGACGCAAGATAGGTCGGTGAGCTTGCCAAAAAAAATCCATGATATGTTGCAAAATGTACTGACAAAACGTGGCGGTGATGCGCTTCGTTATCGTGAAGCGATAGTGCTTAAAGTGCCGGTTAAAGATCCAACCAGTAAAAACACTGAGCGGCATCAGGTTATTCGTAATCGCAGTTATGCCATATTTAATATTTTGTGTTTATATGCATTTATGGACACTAAGAATATTAAGTGTTTGTTTCAGCATTATTATGAGACACGGCATGACCCTTCTGCACGAGATTTTTCAATGCTTCATCAACAGCAGCAGTCGCAATATTTGGCTTATTTTTGTTTTGGTATTGATATGGCCCAAATAGCTAAGATAGAACATCGATTACTCGATGTTAAATTCGATTTATTTACCCAAAAACTGCCATCACCTTTTAATGAAAACTCAGAAGGTGATCTGTCACCTTTGTTAATTAAGGTGAGCGAAGCGATTGATTGGACTAGTTATCGAGTGTTGTATCAACAAGCAGAAGACTGTTTCGAGCAAAAAGACTTTTGTCGCGCTAAGTCATTGTTAACGCAACTCGATCAGCAAGCGCTTATAACACTACCGGTGGTTGACTCGTTACGACGTAAAATAAGTAGGATTGAAGATGAATCTCAAGAGGCGTTTGATTATTTACAAAACCTGTTAAATTAGTCCTTGGTTGTGCCCGGCACAATCTCATGATGGCTCCAGTTAATCAATTGGAGCATCTTATGCAAATCCTAGAAAAATTATTCTCAAGGTTTGAACCTCAAGTTTATTCTCGCTATTTTTCGCGTGCCTTTAAATTATTAGAACAGCTTAATTCTGGTGTTGATTCGCGTGTGTTAGGCGGTCGTTGTCTGCATCAAAATAGAAAATTTATCCGTTTTAAATTTGGTCACTATCGACTGATCATAAAACATGACCATGGTGTGATTAAGCCGCAGGTATTCCTTCATCGTAAAAATTTAGAGAGTTTTATTAAACGAAGGTGCAGCTAATTTGCTGCAGTGAATTAAATTTTTTAGAAGGAAGGTAATATTATGCAATTAAATACTGTGATTAATCACGATGAAAAAGCCCCGTTAATGCCCGATGGAGAACGCCCGATCGAATTTGATGAGAAAGTGGTTGCACTTAATTTTGATAAGCTGAAGTGGAAGTTAACAAAATCATCGGAAAGTAGCTGGGCTGATAACTTGTGTGATTATGCTGAGCGCGAATACCGTAAGTTGTTGTCACTAAAAAAATGGTATCCGAAGTTGTCGTTTGTACCCAGCAAATTGGCGGATAAGTTTTGGCACGAGCATATTTTAGATACTCAAAATTATGCTGACGATTGCCATGCGGTGTTTGGTTATTTTGTTCATCATTATCCTTATTTTGGTATTTATGGTGATGAGGATCAAAGCAAACTGCAAACTGCATTTGACGAAACTGTTCTGTTATATGAACAACATTTTGGCGCGTTTCCTACTAGTGAGTTGTTCGGAGGAAAATCGTTAGAAGCATCCCGTTGTGAGGGACATGCGTGCCATGCACCTAGCACTTGTGCGTGCCGCTCTCCGGGAGCGTGTAAGTAAGTTGTAACGTAAGCGTCAGCAATGGCGCTTTTATTGAGAGCAAAGAACAGTGATGAATATGAAATTGAACAATACAAGTTTGTTGACGATATATTGATTTTGCTGGTATGTTTTATTTTGCATATTAATCAGCTAGTTATTAATGGTTTATTATGCGATTATTTTAATTATAATGTAAGGGAATACCAATGGGTAAGTTAACATTTGCAGTGCTAGTCGATGGCGAAAATGCTGCTTATAGTGACTATTTAGCGACGTTAGAAGAAGTCGAGAAATATGGTACGGTGGCGATTAAATGGGTGTATGCCGATTGGACATCGCCTAACCAAAATGGTTGGAAGGATATATTGAAAGAAACGGCATCTAGTCCTAAACAGCAATTCCATTATGCCAAAGATGCCGCGGATCATGCCTTGGTGATGGATGCTATAGAGCTAATTATTACCAACCCAAGAATCACAGGGGTGTGCATTGTTTCAAGTGACGGTGGCTTTGGTAGTTTAGCGCAAAGGATCCGTGAAAAAGGCCAGCATGTAATGGCGATTGGCCAAGAAAATACACCAGAGCATTTTAGACGAGCTTGTCATAATTTTGTATATACCAAAAATCTATCAGTTACTGAAAGTAGTAACGTCAATGTCGATCTTGCAGAGCTATTAATTGAGGCGTATCAGCGATGCGCATTGTCGCAAGAGCGAGTCTATTTAGGTGATATGGGTACGATACTAAAACAAATTAACTCATCTTTTGATTGCCGTAATTATAATTTTCAAACACTCGGTAAATTGATTAAACAGCAGTCGGGATTATTTGATGTTGATATAGAAAACAGTAGTTGCTATATCACGCTAAAAAATCCAATTAAAGACAGTGAGATTAATACGATGAATGGCAAAGTCCGAAAGTTAAATGAAGGGAAAGATTATGGTTTTATTCGCAGTGACGCTGGAGATTTTCATTTCAAGCTCGTTGAGATTACATCCAAAGAGCAAACAATAAAGCAAGGTAGCTCGGTCATGTTTGATGTAAATACAATAGACCTTGCTAAGGACAAAAGCAAAACCTATTCTCCATCAGCCTTCAATATTCGGTTAGCTTCTTAATCGTTAATATCATTGGGGAAGTTAGTGGGCTTTCGAACATCATCATATTACCCTCTTGCGCGGGTAAGTGTGCCGTTAACACTTACCAATCAATGCCTCAATTTTCCCCGCATAATAAAGCGGGGCGACTATTGCCTTTGGATCGTCTAATGAACCCGTTGAGCCTATTAGTTTGAGTGTTTTTGTTGGCTGATAGCGCAGCACGTAACTAGCGAGTGATTTAGCGCGGGTGCGTTTTCCGCTTTTGACTTCAACGGGGATGATGTCGCCGTCGTTTGTCTTTATCACAAATTCAATTTCGGCGCGGGCATACTCCCAAGAGTAAGTTGGCTGATGGTTGTGGGCAATGAGTTCGTTTTGCACGAAGTTCTCGCTGATGTAACCTTTGTAATTAAAACTCTGCTGTTGGTGTTCTTGGAAAGTGATACCTAGCATGTGGCCTAGTAAGCCAAGATCAAAGAAAAAGAGTTTAAAGTAATTGTCTTTGGCTAGCGCGGGCAGTGGCGAGGTTGGTTGGCTTTCTATTGGGTGGCATTTTGAGATTAGTTTACATTTCTCTAGATAATTGATTAGCCCAGCTAATTCTTGGTATCTATTTTTTTTCTCGATAACATCTTTAAACTTGAAACGTTTTACAGAGTCATCAATGTTTTTGGCTAGCTGTGTCGGCACCTGTTTGAACACTTGTTGAATATGCTGCGCCGACATTTTCCCTGAGTATTTCCCGAAATCTCGCTCGTAACCGGCAATGAGTGAGGCGTGTATTTGTGATACTTGTTGTGTGCATTCTAATATGCCGTGAGTTTCTTTAGCGGTAAACCATTGTGCAACGGCTTCTGGCATACCACCTACAAAGTAGTATTGGGTCAGTAAATCAAATAGTTTTTTATGGGCAATGCTACTCATATTTATCTGCTCATATGCTTTTATTAGCGCAGGTTGCTTTGACGCCCATAAAAACTCTTCGAAGGTTAATGGCGATAGATGAAATAACTCAACCTTGCCGACAGGGAATGAGCCAAGCAAACCAATGTTTGAGCCCGACGCGCAAATAAACATTTCTGGCTGTTGTTCTGCAAAAAATTTGAGAGAGTTGATGGCCGCCTGACACTCGCCAATTTCGTCAAATATGATAAGGGTATTTAATTTGTCGATGCTTAAATTAAGGGTCAATTCGATGTTGGCTAGGATGTCATCTGGGTTTAGCGAATCAGCAAAAAAATCGGCATAACTTGGTTGTTCTAGGAAGTCTAATCTCACTACTTGCCTAAACTGTTGGCCAAATAGTTGTTGCAGCAGATAAGATTTCCCTGTTTGGCGCGCGCCGTCGAGCAGTATAGGCTTTCTGTGTGGCGTTTCTTTCCACGCGATAAGTTTGTTTAGTAGGCGGCGCTGCATGATATATTTAACCAAATATGACGATTGAATAAGCACATGTTAGCACATGGATTACACTTTAATGCGCATTAAAGTGTGGTAAAACTACATTTTAATGCGCGTAAAAATGTAAAATTATCACATTTTTGTGCGCTTTAACGTGGGCGTGTTGACGCTATTTAGGCTGTTTAATCCAAAAAACGTGATTGAACAGTTCACTAGGGATAAAGGGGGTGGGCTCAAGCATGGATGTCTTTTCGATGGTAATTAGGCCAAATAAATTCCAAAAACGATGGAGCATACGCAATGAATAGGCGTTAATGGTCCGCTCATAAGGTGTCTGATATTTGTCATCAATAAAGTCTTCCACGGCCATTGGGAAGCTGTCGATAATATGTTGTGCAAAACCCTTGGTGGTGAATTTTTTATTTTGTTGTTGCAGCTGGGCTAATTGCCATAGCGCATAGCTGGTGGTTTGAGGCAAAAATCGTGATTCGTTATAGCCGTCTTCATAGGCCCAGTTGTAGCTTAGGGTGTAGTAGTCAAACAGGGTTTGATAGATTTGCACGATGCTAAGTTTCTTGCCCCTTTGGGTTAGGGAGAAATGTTTTTTCTGGAATTTTATGATGCCTAAATCGGTTAATAACAGGCGCACTACATTGAGGCTGGAAAAATCATCTTCTTTACTCACTACGTTATGGTTGTAGCTAAGCCCTGCATCAATGAATTGCTCAGCCGCTTGAGCGTAAATGAATTTTACTGCCGCTGCCGGTAGATTTCCTTTGGCGGTGGCTTTAAGCGGAGCTTCATGTAATAGCGCCAGTAAATGAAGGGTAATTTGCATGACCGGTGTTTGTGTTATGGTTTGTTCGTCTAGTTCTGGCTGCCAACCAATTAATTCTTGTTCGTCTAGCGGTAACATCAGCATGTGATGGACGTGCTCGGACGACAGGCCATGAAATTCATCACGTTGCTGGTCGTTATGCTCCATCACTTGTTGGTCAAGAAATTCCTGCATTTCTTCGAGTGACGCAAAGTCTTGTGCCGCAATAGCGGCGGCTAATTGCTCGGTGACTTCGCTCGCTGGCGATGGCATGTCGGCTAGGCAACATTTTTTATATTTTTTTCCACTGCCACATGGGCATGGTTCATTACGAGATACTTTTGTCATTTGAATGCCGTTGTTATTTTTTATAGCCGTATAATAACGCTAATGAACCGATTGTGGTAATGGGATGTAGCATGAATAAACAATTGCAGCAGTTGTTAGCTAAAGCGACGGAAACAGAGCTTAAAGAGATAGTAACCGGCATCTTTGGGCTTAGTAGCGCTGTCGATGCGCGTATTGAGAGTATGTTATTAACGAGCAGCCCTAAAGCTTTGGCTATTGCGCTAAAAAATCGCATTGCTGCTGTTAAGCGTGGGCGAAGTTTTATTGACTACCGTCTATGCGCTGAATTTAGCGGTCAGCTTGACGCTATTGTCGATGATATTACCCTATTAGTTGATAGTGCGCCGCAATTGGCGTTTGAGTTAGTCGATGCCTTTATTGCAACCCATACCAGTGTTTACGAACGCAGTGATGACTCATCAGGTTATATCGGCATGAGCTATCAAGAAGCAGTAACACTGTGGCTTAAAGTAGCCAGCGCTTGGCGCGTTATTGATGCTCAGGCAATTGATTGGGTTGAGGTGGTGTTTAATTATCATAATGATAACGAGTATGCGGTATGGGATGAACTCATCAGTGGCAGCGGTCCGTTATTAAGTGACGACGAATTAACGCAACTGGTTTGGCGTTTTGAAGCGCAATTTAAGCAAGCACAGATACAAGATGATTCGGGTTACAGTGCGAAAAATACTAATGCTACATTCGCTATTGCGGGTGTTGCACAAGCGCTGGGTAGTGTTGAGCTGTTTGAACGCGCGACCTTCCTTCGATCGCCGTCGCCCAATGAGTTACAAAAGGCTAATATTGTTGAGTTTTGTCTGGGCGTGAACGATGGTGATGCCGCGTTAAAATGGTTAGCGCCAACATGGAGTGGCTATCATGAGACAACGCGGTTAGGTTTGCTCGATAAAACGCTCAACTTGCTAGGAAAACATGATGAGTTGAGGGCTTTGCGAGTTCAGCAATATGAATTGCAACCAGATCATCTTCGTTTAAGCGCGTTGCTCGAAGTCTCTAGTGGTGAACAAGCCAATGAACTTCGTCAGCACGCTCTTGGGAAAAGCCTCAGCCTTAGTAATTTAACGCTGAGGATCAGAGCTGTCATTGATCTAGGTGCCGTCGATATCGCGGCGGCACAAATTATTGAGTCTCGGGAGCGCTGTGATGAGATATGTTTTAGTCATTTAGGTGATATAACTAAGGTGTTTGTTAAAGCGGGAGAGTTCGTGGCGGCGGTAATCTGTTATCGAAGCTTACTCGAAGATATTTTAAATGACGGACGCTCAAAGGCTTATCATTATGCGGCGAGTTATTATCAGAAACTGGCAACGTTTGATGAGGTAATTAATGACTATCAGCCAATCCAAAACTGGCAAGAGTATCAAGAATGTTTACGCAAAATACACGGTCGAAAATCTGCTTTTTGGCGTAGGATTAAGTAATTGAGTATATCGTTTTTTTCGCGTTCAAATATTTATTAGAGACGTGATCAAATTTATATTGAACGTTTTCTGGCATGTTTTTTTAAGTTAGCGCTGTACGTCAAAGGGGATTTATTATGGTTAAGGTTAGTCAAAGAGAATTGTCATTTGCATTAGATGCGTCCACGTTTATGTCGTCTGATGATATTGAAGCGTTCGTTTGCACGAAAACGGGCAAAGTATGGGTTGCAGGTCTTGACGATGTTACTGGAGAAGAAGAGGCGTTGCCGGATGATTTATATAGTAATGAGCAGTATATTTTGTTGCCAGATAAGCGCGATTTAGATCTTGGTCGTGATTTGGTGATGCAGTTTGTTAATGAATTTTTGCCCGATGAAATTGAACGTGTTTACGGATATTTCCGCCGTTCGGGTGCTTATGGTCATTACAAAGCGCTGTTGCAAACTAATGAGCTCTTAGATGAGTGGCATCAATTTGAAGAGCAGCAAGTGGATAAAGCGCTGCGAGATTGGTGTGCTGAGAATAATTTACAGATGGAAGAGTGATCATATTGTTATCCCGCTGGTGTTTTGATGCGGGATCTTATGAGGCGCGTTACTCTGGTTTAGGCAGCGCTTAGTTTAAGGGAGTAACAGGCTGCGTGAGATCCCCGATAAAAAGAACTCGGGGATGACGGGTTTCTTCGACCTCGGGGATGACGGGGCTTTTTCGATCTCGGGGATGCGGGTCTGTTTCGACCCGGGGATAAAGGGTCTATTTCTACCACAGGGTTGGCGCTTTTCTTTCGTTTGCTCATTAATAATTAACCAACTTTAATTTGCCATATATCTGCCATAT
>JABSRV010000180.1 GCA_013214905.1 Psychrobium sp.
TACATTTTCGTTAGCAATTATAGCGGTGATATCACGCACAAGTCCCGTTCTATCAGTGGCCGACATCACAACGTTCAGCACATAACTACTGCTTGAATCATCCCCCCAATTCACTTCAACGTTACGCTCTGGGTGTCGTGATAGTGATTCTTTGAGCTGTTCACAATCTCTCTGATGCACCGATATTCCCTTGCCTTGTGTAATAAACCCATCAATCGCGTCACCGGCTATTGGCTGACAGCATTTGGCCATATGGGTTAGTAAATTACCCACGCCTTCAACCACCACTTCGCTTTTATTTGCCGTTTTTACTGGTGTTACTTTTCTGATTACTGGTTCAACAATCTTTGCGACGATATTTAACTGCGCTTGTAAGTAATTGACCAATGAGTTGATGCGTATATCGCCACAGCCAACCGCGACAATCAAATCTTCTCTAGTATTAAGGTTGTAGCGCCTGAGCGCGATGTCACTATCCGCGATCTTTAACCCAATTGACGCTAATTCATTTTCCAAAATTTCTCGTCCAGCTTGCAGGTTTTTATCACGATCTTCTTGTTTGAAAAAGTGCTGTATCTTGGCTCTAGAACGCGAGGAAAATACATAACCTAAGCGAGGGTTGAGCCAATCTCGTTTGGGGTTTGGTTGCTTTGCGGTCAATATTTCAACCTGTTCGCCAGTTTGTAATTTGTAAGTAAAAGGCACAATACGATCATTGATTTTGGCGCCAATGCAGCGATGGCCTACTTGAGAATGAATATAATAAGCAAAATCAAGTGGTGTACTACCCTTTGGTAAATCAATGACTTCACCCGTTGGGGTATACACATAGATGCGATCGTCAAAGACTTGCGAGCGTATTTCTTCAGCTAAATTACCACTGTCCTTTACGTCATCTTGCCATGCTAGGATCTTACGCAACCACTCTATCTTACCTTCAAAACTGCTCTCTTTGGTGGCGCCAACGCCTTCTTTATAGCGCCAATGAGCCGCAACGCCCATTTCGGCGTCTTGGTGCATTTGTTGACTACGAATTTGTACTTCTATCGTTCGTCCTTCAGGACCCAACACTATGCTGTGAATAGATTGATAACCATTGGGTTTGGGGTTTGCGACGTAGTCTGAAAACTCGCTTGGTACGTGATGCCATAACGAATGCAGTGTGCCAAGTGCGCCGTAACAATCTTGAATTTCGTCAACGATAACGCGAATGGCTCGCACGTCGTATAGTTGCTCAAAAGCAATATTTTTCTGATCCATTTTTTTCCAAATGGAATAAATATGTTTTGGGCGCCCATATACATCCGCTCGAATACCTTGCGCTTTAAGGCCACTTTGTAACTGCTTAACGAAGTTTTCAATGTACGATTCACGCTCTAAGCGTTTTTGATCTAACAGACTAGCGATTTTCTTGTAGATTTTTGGATGCAGGTAGCGAAATGAAATATCTTCAAGTTCCCATTTTAACTGTCCAATGCCTAAACGATTAGCCAGTGGCGCGTAAATGTCATTGATTTCACGCGCGCAGATAACGCGAATTTCTTCGTCAGCATTTTTAATTTCACGAAGATAAGCAACCCGCTCCGCTAACTTGATAACCACGGTGCGCACGTCGGCTACCATCGCCATTAGCATGCGGCGTAGGTTGTCAACTTGCACCCCAGATAAATTACGTCCTTGTCCATGCAAACTTTTAATGGCGGCCATTTCATTGACATTGTTTAGCAACGCGCAAACATTTTTACTTGATAGCGCAATCACTTGCTCATGATCAAGCAACGACAACTCAAACCACGGATAAATTAATGCAGCTTTAAGGGTTTCAAGGTCCATATGCATCGACTCTAGGATCTCGGCCATCTCACGCGCCTTAAGCAATAAATGTTGCTGTTGGTCGCGCTGTGCCATATCCGCCAACGTTGCATACAATGTAGCCAATTGCTTTGCTTGCTGTTTCTCCAATCCGAATTTGGTGACCCAACGTGTCAGATCAAAATTACCGTCTAAATGCCCTTCCCTTACTGCAACCATTAACTTTCCTTTTTATGTTTATCCATTGTCTATACTGCGTTATCGTTAATCAATGCAAATTATTTACCCAAACCACGTTTAACACGTTTTGGTTTTACGGCGGCTTTAACAAACAGCGCCATTGATTCAACGTGCGTAGTATGTGGGAACATATCCATTGCACAGATCTTTTGCAACTTATATCCTTGCTCGATGATAACTTTGGCATCGCGTTCTAACGACGCAGGCTCACAAGAAACGTAAACAATGCGTGATGGTTGCAACTGTGAAAGTTGACGGCAAATATCCATCGCGCCCTCTCGTGAAGGATCTAGTAAAATTTTATCCACCTTCTTACGTAACTTGTAATCAAACCATTGTTGATCGCTCAATGGCTGTGCCAAGTTACTGTGATAAAACGTTACATTATCTATGCCCGCTAACTGTGCATTATGCGTCGCTTGCAAGGCCATTTCTTTGACCCCTTCAACACCAACGACTAGTTTAGCTTGCTTAGCAATGGCCAAACTAAAGTTGCCAACACCACAAAATAAGTCGAGCACCTTGTCTTCTTTGGTTAACGCCAGCCACTCGATGGCTTGACTGACCATGGAATCGTTGACCGCTTCATTCACCTGAATAAAGTTACTGGCTTTAAATTCAATCTTAAATTGTTGCACATTATAAAATAATGGCTCGCTTGATGACTCATTCACCCAGGTGATATCTTTATCGTTATCTTCAAGCATTAATTTTAACTGGTGTGCTTGTTCAAAGTCCGTGAGTTTTTTCAAATCATCAACGCTAGGTGATTTTAGGCAGCGAAAAATCATTACATTGCACTGTTTACTAGCAATAAATTCAACATGACCAATTTCACTACGAATATCTAACGTTTCAATAAGCTCGCGCAACGGATCAAAAAGCGTATCAAAAGGTGCTTTTAATATTTGGCATTGATTGATTTGTGTTAATTCATTGCTGCCCGTTTGACGAAAGCCGACGCGTAATTTGTTATTTTTTTCAACATTAACACCAATACGGCCACGGCGGCGGTAATGCCAACTTGGCGATTCAATGGCCGGTTGCCAAGTCGCTTCATTGGCAGCAAAGGCCATGCGACTACTTAATGCCTGTTCTTTGAAAGTCAGTTGATTTTTATTGTCTAAATGTTGAACCTGACAACCTCCACAACTGTCGTAATGAACACAACTTGGCGCATGGCGCAAAGGAGATGGTTCAATAATCTCAAGTAAGGTCGCGTTAGCGTATTTCTTATGCTCGTTAATCACTTGAATGGTGACCCGTTCACCCGGTAATGTTTGAGGCACAAACACAACTTTGTTATCGATGTATGTCAGACCTTGCATTTTTAGGTCTAACTTTTCGATAACAACCTCTTGTTGTTTGCGAATTTTTTTAATTTTTTGCGTTGCACTGTAAAAGTTTGCCATGGCTATTGCTGCTCGATATGTCTATTTTTTATATTACAAAACCACAACGTAATGTTATGATTAGATTTTTCTGTTTATAATCGATATGTTTTTATTAGTATAATTTATCGGTTCTCATCTGAATTCATGGCATCATTGCGCTAATTTGCGACATTAAGTTGATTGCCTTGGATAAGTTCGAGCATTATAACGTAATTGGCATGATAAATAGATGAATCTGGATTTTATCTGGAACATTTGATTGTTTTATTTTTTCGACTGAAAAGCAACTCGCTACTCAGTGACCTCAAAAGGCTTTATTTAAACCAATGAATCACACTGCCAATTACAGCCTACGATCATGGGTATTTACAGTCACCCTTGCCCCCACTATTTTAGTGAGCCTGTTATTGGGCGGTTTTTTTACCTTATCATTGTTCAATGAACTAGAAACTACGTTAGAAGAGCACGGTCAAAATATCATGGTACCGCTGGTCATTGCCGCAGAACAGAATCTAAAAAACAATAATCGTGAAGCACTAAAAACCTTGGTTGATCGGATGCACCGTTTGCATTCGCCTCTAATCAACTCGATTGCTATTTACAACGAATACAATCAGTTATTTGTCACCAGCAATTATCATCGGATGATTGGTGACTTTAGCGAATTTAGCGCCAAGAACATGCCGACAGAAATGACCATCAAGACCAATGATGATCACATTGTGATTACCAGCCCCATTTCAATCGAAGTCAACCCGGTGAATGGGCAGCTCAAACAAGAGCGCATCATTGGTTATTTGATGATGCAAATCAACAGTCAAAATACTTTGTTGCAACAGCACCGAGTAGCAGTTACCACCTTTATTATTATCTTGTTGGGCATTCAACTCAATTTGTTTTTTACCTATCGATTGATCAATAACGTCACCAGACCTATATCAGAAATGGTGCGCGCGGTGGCTAAAATAAGAGAAGGCAAACTAGATACTCGCTTGCAAGGCACGCTTATTGGCGAGTTAGAAATATTAAAACGTGGCATTAATGCCATCGCCGGTTCACTCAAAGAATATAATGAGAAAATGCAACTAAACATCGATACCGCCACCAGTGAGTTGCGTGAAACGATGGAGCAAATTGAGATTAAAAACGTTGAGCTAGACATCGCCAACAAAAAGGCATTGGAAGGTAATCGCGTTAAGTCTGAATTTTTAGCCAATATGTCTCATGAATTACGCACACCGCTTAACGGTGTTATAGGCCTAACTCAACAGCTGTTAAAAACTCAATTATTGCCTAATCAAATCGATTACCTGCAAACCATTGAGAAATCGGCGCAAGGTCTGTTTAATATTATTAAAGACATCTTAGATTTCTCAAGATTAGAAGCCGGAAAACTGCACCTTGATAATCGTCCGTTTAATTTACGAGATACCATTGATGACGTATCGGATATTTTGACCACCACCGCCCACGAAAAAAATCTTGAGTTATTGATCGATATTCATCCCAATACTATCGATAACGTGATTGGTGATAGCCAGCGCTTCCAGCAAATATTAACCAATTTAATTGGCAACGCGATTAAATTTACCAAGCAAGGCAAAGTACGCCTTAATGTGTACTCAAAAATATTGGCCGGCAATAACCATCAACTATATTTCGATGTCATCGATACCGGTATTGGTATTCAGCGAAATCAATTGCCACGATTATTTAATGCCTTTGCCCAAGCTGATAGCAGTATTAGTCGCCGATACGGCGGCAGTGGCCTAGGGCTGGTTATCACTAGGCGCTTATTAGAAGAAATGGATGGTGAAATATCTTGTGCCAGTGAACCGGGCATTGGCTCACAGTTCTCATGCCATATTATTTTGGAAGAAAGCACCGCTAAAGAAACATTCCACGTTAACGCTGTTATTAATAAAAAAGTGCAACTGTTTTACAGCAATGTTGATCACAGCAAAATTTTAACCAATCAAATGTTGCATTGGGACATTGAGGTAGATGGCTTTAATCAAATCAACGACTGGCAACAATCTAGCCTTAACAATACCTACGATTGTGCGATTATTTGCTACCAAGGGCCGTATGACGATTTAACAGATCTAAAAAACCTTATCTTGGCCACCGACAGTGAAATTAACCATATTGTATTAATCAATACTAACGATTTAACCGTGCACCAACGGGTCATCGCACTTGGCGTTAATTACTGTCACATTAACCCGATGAGTTGTCGCCGCTTATATAATAGCATCGAGAAAATACAAGCCTATAGCATGTTGTCATTACCAAGTAATCATCCAAAACACGTCATCACCTACCCTAAAAAACGCGCGTTGGTGGTTGATGATAATGAGGCGAATCTAAAACTTATTAGCACGATTTTAGAAGATAAGGTTGGCAATATCGTGCAAGCTTGTGATGGCGAAGAGGCTGTAGCAGCCTGTTGTAAAACTAAATTTGATATCATTTTTATGGACATTCAAATGCCGGTATTAGATGGTTTACAAGCCACCGCGATTATTCGTAAACACGGCATTAACCAGTTGGTGCCAATTGTCGCCACCACGGCTCACGCGCTCGAAGAAGAAAAACAAATTTGGCTTAACAAAGGCATGGATGATTTCTTGACTAAACCATTGCGTGAAGAAACCGTGGAACAATTACTCGCCCATTGGCTTGACTCAAATCATGCGCAACTTCGATTAAACAATAATATTAGCGAAGTGGTGATTGATAATTCCTTGGTAACCGGCGATAACCAGCACGTATCATGGCAATTATCACTTGATCAAGCCATGGGTAAAGAAGATTTAGCGCATGACATGCTGCAAATGCTCATCGATAGCATTCCTGGTAACATTCAAGCGATTGAAACGGCCATTAGCATGCAACAAAGTCCAGAATTATTAAAAATCATTCATAAACTACACGGTGCTTGCTGTTATACTGGCGTACCGCAATTGAAGAAGCTTGCACATTCAATTGAAACGGCACTAAAACGCCATGCGACGCTCACCGATATAGAACCGGAACTCCTCGAAATTTTAGATGAGCTGCAATTAGTTGCCACCATAGGTGCGACTTATCTTAACAACGAAAGCGATACAATTAATGACTAAAAAACCGGGGTTTTTCACCCGTATAAAAGATCTTAGCTTCGAGCAACAGCTTATTTTTGCCAACGTATTAACCGAACGTATGCTGCCTAATTACCGCCTGTTTAGCGAGAGCACCCAGTTTGGGAATCCGCTGGTATTAAACACCATTGTCGATTTAATCTGGCAACGCCTTAGTAAATATCAAGTAAAATTAAACCTTGAAGTGCAGCAAAATAAATTGCTAGATGAAACGCCTGAATTAAATGATTTTGACTGTTTTGGTGTAGTACCAGCCATTGATTGTGCCATGGCGATTAATACCATGTTAGTGGCGATTGAGCAGAAGATGGACGAGGATTTAATCAACATATCTAAGCTGTCATCTTCCACTGTCGCTAGTTACATCGGCGCTGTAGAAGGGGATATCAGCGACGAAGCTACGTTTGACCATGAAATGATGGTTGAAGAGAAAGCGCTACAGGAATATTTGTTAGAGCGCGTAGAGCAGCAAAAGAAAGCAACTCCTGAATATTTAAAAGAATTACGCCAAGAATTTAAGGCATTCGGTATTAGCAACATTGGTATTGAAGGCTAAGCCGTTAGCTCTTTCTTATAAAAAAGGCT
>JABSRV010000181.1 GCA_013214905.1 Psychrobium sp.
AAACATATTATTATCCTCACCTTACTATAATTTAAATGCTCACTTAACAGAGCATTTAAATTATAGGATAGTGAAAAAAAAAATATAAATTGATTTTTTCAATCATTGTGATTGGAATAATCTATCGAATGGTCAAATATTTTAATAATAAAACCATTATTCTTGGCGATGTTGAGTAGCACAAACATAACCTTCGACACCACGATACATCGTTTGCAACATATCATCGGTTAACCCTTTACGGCATTCTTGCTCAATTAAATCAGGGAACAAACCAATAGTGACTAAACCATCAGTGTTCATATCAAATACGCGATTACCGGTCACCTGTTTATCCATCACGAAATCACCGCCGTAAGTTGTAAAAGGATATTCAACCTTGGTGGCTGGATTTTGCGGATTATCACACTGTGCATTATCACCAAAGCGTGGCTTAGGCAGAGGAGCAATCCCATTAAAATCATGACCGAATGCTAATGCTCGGTATGCAGTAGGATGATTAATTATCGTTTGATAATTGTCTCTAAATGCAGCATGATCATCTTTAGGTGAATTTTGAGCCTCACAATTTTCAATAAAACTAGTGACTTGAATTCCTCCCAAGTCAAGTAATTTATCAGCGTAATTCTTACCATGACTCATAATCGGCGGGTAATCGTATTGCTCATATAATGCAAAAGCTTCAGCTAAAGCATTGGTACCATAATGCGAAGAATCGATGATCATTCCTTTTTTCATCAACATTTTAACAAACTTTTTACCTAAATCAGTCATCCCTTTCCGTTGGCAATGACCGCTTGGCGAATACTCATAGATTGGTAAAATTAACCCCAAGAAGTTTGCACGTGTTTGCGTACCGCTAACTTCTCCAGTTAATATTTTAAAGTCTTTTGTCATTTTATCTATGCGTGTATTTTGTGCATAATTGCTATCATCAGGTTTATTATTGACCAGTAAAATACTATTTTCTTGATGAGATTCAAATAATGCTAATTCATCACCATTAGTTTGGTCGCAGGCCATATAATCTCTAAACATTCCGTCATTAAAGAAATCAAAGACTTCTAAAGGTCCAGGGGTGCCATCACCCGTGCCAAATGAATTATGAAATTTATGGGTTGGAAATATTGCCCGAATACCTTTATCATAATATTTATTAAGTTGCTCCTGCACAAATTTTTCAGTACAGCTCTCGCTACCGATTTTATTACAATTAAATGGGTTTTCTATTTCTAATCCGATAATCACGGCTAATTTACCACTAGCGATCACCGATCTTGCTTCGCTGGCACTATAGACTAAACGAAACCAACCCGCTCCAGCCCCACCATTTTTTGCATCAATATAACGTTCCATGTGCTTGAGGCGTTTAATACCAACATCAACACTAACCATCTCATCACAGCTCTTACGTTCATATGTCTTAGGTACTATTTTCTTAAGTAAATCACATGAGACTCGACTTGATTCTATATATTCCGTTATAAGCCTTAAACCACCTAAATAAGCACGCTCAATCCATTTATAGTAAGTAGCTTGATGAGTAACACTGTCATATGCCGGCCAGTATGTGAAATCTGGATAACCAGCGGTTTCGTACATCGGCGTGCTATTTAACACACCACTAAAAATCGCACCAAGATCAAGGGTTGCGTTAGGATCGCCAATAGGTGCAACCCCAGGATATTTATACATATCACGCGAGCCGCCTATTCCGTGATGCTTTTCACAATCATGCAACGCATGTTCAATGCCTAACTTGTGAAAAGGCGTGCCATGCATCCAACTACCAGGTCCTGTAAACCCTGGTACTAAATGTTCATGAATGTCGGCTAAGCCCCAAAGTTCACCATTGGGCCAAGTCTTTTTAGTTATTTGGCCAGTAGCATTAACTTCTGATTCAGGGAAGTTATGGCAACGCTGTGCTGCAACCTCTTCAAGTACTATTTCGGTATGATAATCGGGATGATCCTTAATAGGACTTAAAGCCAGTTTTCCGTCATAAGCAATAGCCAACCATTGCTTACTTGTCATGTTATATAAGTAAACCTCATTGCTATTATCACCTTGCTCAACCATCCATTCCCCGGGTGACAATAACATTTTATCTTCCGGCGAATTAGGCTTCGACATTTCTGATTCTAGAAATTTTGGATAGTCAATGTAATGCCCCCCTTTTTCTCGACCTTCTGTTATTTTATCACCGGCTTTAAAATAAGACTTTTCTTTATTACCATAAAGTAAGTAGGTGCCTAAATCAGTCGCGGTAATAAAAATATCAGATGCATTATTGGCATCTGCGTTAAATATATACCCTTTAAAACTTCGTGGCTGTACACCAAAAGGTGTTCCTAGGTAAGCACCATCATGCTTAAGCCGATAACAACTATCAGCCAAACCAAATACTTGTTTATTTGAATCAAACTCATCATGTTCCTCACAACCGAGTAACATCATTAGTATTGATAATGTAATTAACATTTTTGAAAAAACTTTCATAAAACAACTCCAGATTACTTAACTGTTATTATTTAACCTGAATTATGGATAAGAGTTTTGTAACGCATTAAATTTAAGTGATACATAACATGCTAAATTTCAAATGACGGAATTTTAGTGATTATCAAGTCATTTTTACGGTTCAATAGCTAGCTATTGGGCAAATTCTCTTATCCGGTACTCAGATTATTTAGATCTTGATAGTGTCGCGGTACTACCATGTCTGATGAAAGTTTAGACTAGGTGTAGAGGTAGTAACTACATCTTTGAGCGTACAAGTGTTTTTATTTCAGTGGCTTATGGTTTGTTTTGTTTGAATTTATAAGGAGACTTCATGTAGTGTTCTAATAAATATATCGTTTTATTGGTTATAATACGAACACACACTTACCACTAGTTTGATATTCACTCCGTGTATCTTCGAGATAAACAAAGGTGATATTGTCGGTTTATACCGTCATCCATTGATCACGTATCGACAGCTAATTTATCGATCTGAAGGACTAAATGGTAGTGATTGCTCATGACAGCGTAGGCGAAAATGTTAATAGAGAATACGTCAGATAACAGGATGAATCTATCAACTAGCCATTGTCTGCGGTGGTCAAAATTCTTCCCGCTAAGTTTATCATCGCCGCACAAATAACTGCGGCGAACATAGCGATTAATGATGTGGTAAAAGCTGGTGAATGTTAAATAAATTTGAGAATATCTTGCGCGAGTCATACATCACCTCAGCTGTTGATTGGTAGCAGAGTTAATGATAGAGCATTAGCAGCCAGGCACACCAAAGGAACTATACCATTGTTAAATAAACGATTTATCTTTTGGTGTCCCTCGTTGTTGCTTGTTGTCTGTTGGTTGTCCTTTTTAGATATATCTTATAAGTATGTTTTCTATAATCATTAAACTAATCATTAATTCCTCGTCTAGGCTTAAGTCATAATACAAATTATAAATTGGGGATTTTATGACACAAAAGCTAGATGCCACCATCATTCAAACCAAACTTGATATGGAAAATATAAACGTAGATTCCTTACTTACTGAAAATTTACCATCGTCTATTTATCAAGCCATTCAAAAATCGGCCCAGTGTTATCAAGATAAAATCGCGATGGAATATATTTTAGATGGCGATTGTTGCGATCCGAAACGGATCCCATGGCAGAAAAAAGCAATAAATTTAGCGATTAAAATTTTTACCGGAAAATCATACGCCCAGCCATATCGAACCATTTCTTTCAACCAATTGCTAAGTTCAGTTACTCAACTTAGTAATGGTTTACGGGATTTGGGCGTTAACAAAGGTGATGTCGTTTCTATTCTACTGCCTAATTTCCCTGAAATGTATGTTTCATTATGGGGTTCGGGTACAGCAGGAATAGCTAATCCGATTAATCCAATGCTAGAAAGCTCAATCATTAAAGAAATTATGATTAATGCCAATAGCAATGTCTTGATTGCGCTAGGTCCTGTACCCGGTAGTGATATATGGAAAAAAGTGTTGGAGATAAAAGATCAAATCCCGAACTTAAAAACGGTTATTAGTTTATTTGGTGATGATACGACTGCCGATTATTCAGGTGAAGTACCTGTATACAGTTACCATAAGTTTGTCGCCAAGCAACACCGTGAACAGCTCAATTTTACGCCGCCACAACAGCAAGATATTTGTGCCTACTTTCATACAGGAGGCACTACCGGCCAACCAAAACTAGCAAAGCATCTACATTTAAATCAACTAACTAATGCCGAACAAGTCAATCTGATATCCCCCATCACGCAGGCGGATGTTACTTTAATTGGTTTACCTATCTTTCATGTAAATTCAGCGATTGCCACTGGCTTAGCGGGAATGATGAATGGTTCTCGTTTATTTATTGCTAGCCCTGCCGGCTATCGTGGTAAAAATATTATTAATAATTTATTAGATATTATTAATAATTATAACATTGCCTTTATGGCCGGTGTACCAACCGTTTACGCAGGATTACTCGCGGCTATTGAACAACAAACTAAGCCCTTTGTTAAGCCAACAAAACTGCAACTTGCTATCTGTGGTGCTGCGCCATTATCATCTGATTTACAAAAGAAGTTTATCGAAAAAATCGGAGTCCCATTGGTCGAAGGCTATGGGTCAACAGAAGGCAGTGCCGTCAGCACGTTGATGCCGATTAACTCGATAGCCTCAAAGCAATCTGTTGGGCTTGTTTTACCCAATTTGTCGCTAAAAATAATAGAAATTACCGCAGACGGTGACTTTATTCGACAATGTCATGAAGATGAAGTCGGCGAAATTGTGATCGCTGGCAATAATGTCTTTGCTGGTTATATCGAACCAACTCACAATCATCAGTTGTGGGTCACCGATGATACTGGATTAAAGCTTATTAGAACTGGCGATCTTGGCTCACTCGATAACAATGGCTATTTATCGTTAGCAGGACGAAAAAAGGAATTAATCATTCGTGGTGGTCATAATATTGATCCCAAGATGATCGAAGATATTGCCACTCAACACCCAGATGTTTATCTAGCCGCTGCAGTTGCAAGGCCCTGTAGTTACTCAGGAGAACTACCAGTGCTATACGTCACCATCAAAGAACAAAGCACCCTCAGCGATGAACAAATGATGGAGTATGTCAAAACTCATATACCTGAGCGTGCCGCAACGCCCAAGGCTGTGATGATTATCAAGCAAATGCCAGTGACAGCCATCGGGAAAATATTTAAACCGACATTAGCGTGCATGGAAGTAAAGTGGGTTATTACCCAAGAATTATCAACACTAAATAATATCGGTCAATATCATATCAACGTTTTACCCGATAAAAAACATTCAATTTTAGCGATTATTTCATTTAATAGTGAGCAGCCAGAACAAATGGCACTGACTAATAATATTAAAGAGTTATTAGCCAATTACGCTATTCACTATCGAGTTGAATTCAAAGCAGCATTAGATAACAATCATAAAGTTGCTTCGTAGATGACTGAACAAATAATACTAACCAAACAGCCATCTAAAGTTGGATTACTTTTCAGGGTGTTAAAGCAAACAAAAAGTAACGTTCACATCAGTGTATTACCTGAGATAAGTTGCCAGTTAAATGGGATTAGCGTTAACCGACCACAGGTAGCTGAATTTAATCAACTATGCCAGCTTACTCAACCAGACAAAGTAACTGCTAGTTTTGTGTTTATATTGGCCGCGCCGGCGATTACTAGCATAATTCTTCATCCGAGGTTCCCATTTAAAGCCCTGGGGTCAATCCATCTAAGTAATAATATTACCCAACTCTCGGCGATAGCTATTGATGAACAATTGAATTTTTCTGTTCATCTCACCGAGCTAGAACAACAAGCAAAAGGAAAAGCAGTGACGTTTTTTATTGAGGCAACTCGCCAAGGTGAGCTGGTGTGGTGTTGTAATACCAAGGTGTTATTTTTTGGTGGAGGTCATGGTAAAAAAAATTATCACAGCGCGACTAACAATCACTTAAAGTCACGTGAAACTTGGAGTTTACCCAGTAATTTAGGTCGTAAATTTGCTGCTAATACCGGAGACAGAAACCCGATCCATTTATGGGCATTTACGGCTAAACTATTTGGTTTTAAACAGCATATTATTCATGGGATGTGGAGTAATGCGAGGATAGAAGCGGCTTTAGCGCATCTCTTGCCACCGGTATTTAAACTTAACCTCGAATTTAAGCGTGCTATTACACTGCCTAATGAGGTGATCTTTAATTACCAGCAATCAAAAAATGGCATTATATTCTTGCTCAGCAATCATTGCTCCACCGAAACGCTAATTATCGGTGAAGCAATTTTCAACCATCCCTAACTCAGGTTTAGTAACCTGAGTGCGCTTGACTTATTATTACGTCCTTCATAAGGCTTGATATTTTCTCTAAATTCAATCTTGATTGGTGTACGCATACGTTTTAAACGTACGACGGAAGTTGTTCATCAGTAAGCGTCTTGCGATCGACACCTAGCTAATGTCAATATTCCATGGCAACATCGCGTCGATATCATCACTTCCAGTCGCTAGATGTTCGAAGCAATACATCAGATAGTCAAACGGGATGAGCCCATTGGATTTTGCCGTTTCGATAAGACTATATAGAACAACGCTGGCATCGGCACCATTAGCAGTGTTGGAGAACATCCAGTTCTTGCGGCCAATAACAAACGGTTTTACTGCTCGCTCGGCACGGTTATTATCAATAGCCAAATGACCGTCTTCAACATATACGGTTAACGTGTGCCATTGGTTGCGGCTGTAGCTTATGGCTTTACCAATCGCTGATTTTGGTGGCACTTGCTCTGCTGATTTATCTAGCCATTGCTTAAATTCTTTGAGCAATGGCACCGAATGTTCTTGACGCACAGCGTGCTTTTCATTGACGGATTTACCCTTTAGCCCAGTTTCAATACGATATAGTTTTTGAATATGGTTTAACGCCCAATTCGATTTTCCTGTTTTCCCTTTAGGTTGAGATTGCTCCGCTTCTTTAAATTTTCGGCGAGCGTGCGCCATGCAACCAACAAGCGTAGCGTCAACTTGATGATAACCTGCATAACCATCAACC
>JABSRV010000182.1 GCA_013214905.1 Psychrobium sp.
CTTACAGGCTTTTTGTCCCTAAAATAGAACTATTTTTTCCCTAAAAACAGGTACCTGTATGGTGTGGTTAAAAATAAGATATTGATTTTAAATAATAAAGAATGGTGGGCCGTGTAGGATTCGAACCTACGACCAATGGATTAAAAGTCCACTGCTCTACCAACTGAGCTAATGACCCGCGTTGCCCTACAGAAAGAGCTATTGAATATCTCCTCTGCAACGGGCGCTAATAATACTCACATATATTTTTAGCGCAACTTATATTTTAAGTTTTTTGGTTAATTGCAAACTTTTCGAACGACTTGCTGCTTTGGTGTTCACTATCAACCAAAACCATTGGCTAAGTCCTACTTTTTTAAGCTTTTTAAACGAGTTTGTGCGATTTGCGCCGCCGAACTATTAGGGTATTCTTTTATCGCTTGTTGGTAATAAGCGATGGCTTTACTGCGCTTTTTAGCATCTTGGGCGATTCGACCTAACCTAATAAGACCTTCTACACGTTTTGAAGACTTAGGAAAGTTAGTCACCAGCTTTTCTAACTGATTTTTCGCTAGATCTTTTTTACCATCTCGAAAATATAATTGCCCTAACCAGTAATGCACGTTACCGCGAAAACTAGATTGTGGGTAATCAATCAGGTATTTCTCAAACTCACCAATCGCATCATCATAACGTTGTTGTTTGAGTGCAAGGTTAATAGCATGTTTATATGCATCGCTTTCAGACAAGGTGATATTAGTATCAGTGGCTACGCTAGGTTGTGTAACGGGTGACCTCGAGTTCAGTCGAGAGGATAGTTTATCTAACTCTTGATAAAGCTCGCGTTGACGTTGCAGGATTTGGTTTAAACGGTGATCTTGTGTCTCGCTATTGCCGCGTAATTCATTAAGTTCTTGTTGCAAGGTATCGATATGCTGTTGCATTTCGACTTGCACTCTATTTCGTTGGCTAAGCATTTGCTCAAGTTTGGCAATGCGCTGTGAAGGGGAACTTGATAAATCGACGACATTGGCAGATTGTGCGTGTGCACAACCTGCCACAAGGAGACCTAATGCAAATAATTTTTTCATTACGCCTACTGTTTTAGATTAGTAAACTAATACTGCACGACGGTTCTTAGAGAAACCAGCATCGGTGCGGCTATTGTCTAGTGGCTTTTCTTCGCCGTAAGATACAGTTTCGATTTGCGATGCGTTAACACCTAAACCTTCTAAATAACGACTAACAGCTTTTGCACGGCGCTCGCCTAGTGCGATGTTGTATTCAGGAGTACCACGCTCATCGGCATGACCTTCCACTAATACGTTAGCGCTAGAATTAGCACGCAAGTATTGTGCGTGTGCATCTAATAACATCGCAAAAGAGCGAGATACAGAAGCGGTATCAAAATCGAAATAGATGATGTGCTCTTTACGAAGCTCTTGCAACGCTAGAAGTTGCTTTTCAGCTGGAGACAATATCTTTTCAACTTTGCCAACAACAACATTGCTTTCTTGTGCCGCTTCAGCGCCATTTGTTTCACTACCGTTGCTTTCAGTTGTTGACGTTGAACCACATGCCGCTAGTGCGAACAATGGGATAGCAATAGCGAACCCTTTAACAATTTTATTTAAACGCATTATTGTTTCCTTTAATTTCCATCATTTAATATATAAACGGTGACCACGCTGGTGCACGAACTTCGCCGTCACGTACGGGTAACCTGGCCTTAAAACGACCATCAATTGAGACTAGCCCTAAAACTTGTTGTCCGCGATGCATCGTGCCGTAAATGATCATGCTGCCATTTGGTGCGATGCTTGGAGACTCATCGAGACGAGTTTTGGTTAAAACTTGTATATTTCCCGACTTAAGATCTTGTTTGGCAATATGATACTTGCCTCTACTACGATTAACCATGACTAAATGATCGTTTTTCGGAGTAATTGACCCACCCAAATTCATCTCACCATCAAAGGTTAGTCGATTAATTCGTCTCGACTCTAAATTTACTCGATAAATCTGCGGTTTACCACCTCTCTCTGAAGTAAATACCAAAGATTTGCCATCTGGCGACCAACTTGGCTCGGTATCGATTGCTCTATTTTTGGTAATACGTGTAAGTTCCCGCGTTGCAATATCTAACGTATAAAGGTCAGGGTTACCGTCTTTAGATAACACTATCGCCAATGTCTTACCGTCAGGTGACCACTGCGGGGCACTATTAATGCCTCTATAGCTACTCATTTTTTCACGCTTTTTGGTATAGATATCTTGCACGAAAATTTGCGCGCGCTCGTTCTCAAACGATACATAAGCTAATTTAGTGCCATCGGGTGACCAGTTAGGTGACATTAATGGCTGACGAGAACGCAAAATTTCGACTTCATTAAAACCATCATAATCACTTATCATCAAACGATACTTAAATTCTGGTTTTTTACGGTTGACTAATACATAAGCAATTTTAGTTCTAAACGCGCCTCGATCACCGGTTAATTTTTCGTAAACGATGTCACTAATACGATGACCGTATTGACGGAACTCTTTCGCACTAATCACTGTTTCGCGAGCATCTAAAATATGATCGTTAGAGAGTACCAGCTGCCCGCCTTTTAATATCTTAGCTTGGCCCTTGGTAATTTGTGCACGTAATACGTCGATCAATTGGAAACCGACAATGTAGCGGCCATTGATATAAGGTTTAATCGTGCCAACCACCATCGCTTCAATACCCTGATCGCTCCACGCCTGAAAATCGACTTCACTAGCAGTCGATGGCGTTTGCGGCATAGAGAAAACAGCGCGCGGGCTAAAACGGCCACTAAAACGAAGATCATTGCTAACCACGTCAGTTAAACCATGAGGCTTTTTACCTTCACCCAGCCATTTAAACGGCACGATGGCGACAGGTCTTGCACTATCAATGCCTTCAGTAATAATGATATCGAGGGCAGCACTGGCGCCTAAACTCGTTAAGGCCAAACATAATACGGATATTTTAGTAAACAATTTCATTAATCAAACTCTGGTTGTACGGTTAAATTGATTTCTTTCATCTTGGCATATACAGCCGGATCTTTAGACACCGGTAATACATTGGCTTTATAAATAGCGTCTTGCGCCGACTTACAAACAATACGGTCACCAGACAACGCTTTAACATCAAAGACCACACCGCTTGGTGCTAATTTAATCTGCAGTACACACTGCTTGCCTTTCATGCTTTCATCGACGTTCCAATGACGCTGTATGGCGCCAATAATCAATGCGGTATATTTCTCAATTTCAGATAACACACGGCGCTGATCACCACGGCTAATCTCTTCTGCTTCATCAGCCATTTGCTTGGCCAATAATGCTTCTTGTTCGGCGCGCTCTTTGGCGGCCTTTTCACGGCGTAATTTATCTAAACGACGTGTCTCCGCTTTTTTCTTGGCAGCCTTTTCATCTTTAATGCGTTTTGCTTTGGCGTCTGCCGCTGCTTTTTCTTGCTTAATTCGTTCAGCTGCTGCCTCGTTGGCTTTAATTTCTTCGGCTGCTTGCTTAGCTTTAGATTTTTTAATCGCCGCGTCGGTAATTTTCTTTTGCTTAGCCGCTTCTGCCTTGGATTTCTTCGCCGCGCGATCTGCCACTAATTTTTCAGCTTGACGTTTTTTTCGTAAACGCTCTAAGTCTTTAATGCGTTTCTTTTCGCGTTTTAATTTATCGTCACGTAGTTTTTGTGCTTTTTTTGCATCAATCTTTTTGTCTTTTAAGATTTTAAGCTGTTTTTGAACGTCACTTGAGTTAACAATGGCCGCTTGCACAACAGGCTTACTAGAGGACAATTTTGGTTTAGGTTTTTCTTTATGCTCTGTCAGCATCGTACCGACAACCAAGAAAATCACGAGCCCTACATGCAAAGCAATTGAGCATGCAATGGCCACCTTAATAAATGGGTTTTTATTCACTTATTATTCCTTGATTGGGTCAGTCATTAACCCCACCGAAGTTGCGCCCGCTTCTTGCAACGTGACCATCAACTGTAAAATATAATCGTAAGGCACCGCTCGGTCACCTTTTACCATCACTGGTGAATCTGGTTCTAATAATAGATGGGCTGCGACCAAAGTGGCGAGTTCTTGTTGCGTTAACGCTTCTTCAGGCGAGTCACCAACGGTAAGGTAATAACTGCCATCGGCTTTTACCGAGGCAATAATAGGTGGTTTACTTTCTGCTGACAAAGCCTTCGCTTGAGCCTGTGGCAGGTCTACTTTTACACCCTGCACCACTAACGGCGCTGTTGCCATAAAAATGATCAACAACACTAACATCACGTCAATGTAGGGCACAACATTAATGTCGGCGTTTAAACGGCGTTTTTTTCGCTGGTATTGTTGCATCAGATTTATCCTGCTTTGGCGGTGCTAGCGTATGCTTCGCGTTGCAAGATAGAAGAAAATTCTTCCATGAAATTGACATAACCATTTTCAATTTTATCAACTTTGGTCGCAAACTTGTTATAGGCAATAACGGCAGGGATCGCGGCAAACAAACCCATTGCGGTAGCGATTAATGCCTCGGCAATACCCGGTGCTACCATTTGCAACGTAGCTTGTTGCACAGCGCCCAAGGCGATAAATGAATTCATAATGCCCCACACAGTGCCAAACAAACCCACATATGGAGAAATTGAACCAACGGTGGCTAAAAAAGAAAGATTATGATCAAGGCGGTCAATTTCACGAGAAAGTACCACTCTCATCGCTCGGTGAGAACCTGCTACCATAGCGTCAGGTGTAGAAGACGGCGATTGGCGTAAACGGGCGAACTCTTTAAAGCCTGCACTAAACATTAACTCTAAACCAATGTTTGAGCCCGATCGTGCATTAAGCTCTTGGTAGATAGATGATAAGTCTGAACCGCTCCAAAATTTATTTTCAAATTTTAGCAAACCTTTACTTGCTTCGTTTAATACCTTGCTGCGCTGAAAAATAACCGTCCAAGAGGCGATTGAGGCGAGCAATAATGCCCCCATAACTAGTTGCACTAACAAACTAGCTTCTAAAAATAAATTAAAAATTGATAACTCAGCAGACACTCTTTAGCTCCTTAAGGATATTTTCGGGAATAGCGATTGGTTTCATGTGCTCAATATCAACACTGACCACTACGACATTGGCCTTACACAGCAGGTTCCCCTGCTGGCAAACTATTTGTTGCTCAAACACCATGCTCGCTCTTTTCAATTTTAAAATCGCCGTGCTGACAAGTAACTGATCATTGAAGCGCGCTGGTTTTAAAAAATCGAGTTCACAATGGCGCACCACAAAAGCGAGTTTCGTTGCTAACAATTGATCTTGCTCAAAACCTAAGTCTCGTAAAAACTCGGTGCGCGAGCGCTCGAAAAACTTTAAATAATTTGCGTGATAAACCACACCACCAGCATCAGTATCTTCATAATATACACGAACAGGCAATTCAAACATCATTAGCCATACATAGAAAAATAAATATAGCGCAGAAAGTACTATATCTAGGGTACAAGGGCAATAGACAACCGCATTCTCTTAATAAATACTATGTTTCAAAACATTATCGGTCAAAAATCAACAGCATCAGACCAATTTAAACTCGTCAGTCGTCTAAACACTCTCTGAGTAATAATGTCAAAAATATTATGTGTACTTTTATGATTAACTATACCTGAACAGGCTGTTATCTGATTGGCTAGGGCAACACATGGAACCATGCATTAGTTTTTCTAATGCGATATTATAATTTTTCTAGTTTGAACTGGTCTAACCTGCCCCCTATAATAGCACCATCTCTTGAGGAACGACTTGTTTCTCAACCTTAGTGCTTATTACGCTAAGACATTAGTTAGATCCTTGTTATTTTGTGACATTCCTACTCAGTTATTTAAACTGATTTTGAAGAAACCTTGAAAAAGGTCGATTTCAAAGCGGCCCGCTAGCCCTTTAGCGGGCTTTTTTTTTGCCTAAAATTAAGGGCCAGTTGATCTTTTTCGCTTTAATTTTGTTCAATTAGAGGTGTTCTGAGCAAGGATTGTGGCCTGGTTATTCCCGGCTTTGTCTCCTGAGTCGCTCTACTTCCTGCATCCATGCAGTCACAGTGAAAGACGAATAACGCTGTACAGGGCGCCTCTTGCCATTTTATGGTCGAAAGTGCTCCTTGATACGTATATACCCATAACCAATGAAGATGCAGGTTTTGTAACCTTTAGAAATTCCCGCATTGCCAATGAACACCTACAGGTCATGCACAATAGTTACAATTTAGTAAGCCCTCTTTGGCAGCTCTTACTTGTTAACGTCAAACCCAAAGTGCAAATACGTTTTAGGGGTAGCGATGCGCCCACGGTTAGTACGCTGAATAAAACCTTGTTGAATCAAAAACGGCTCGATAACATCTTCAAGGGTATCTTTGTCTTCGCCTAACGCAGCCGCCAAATTTTCTAAGCCTACTGGCCCGCCAGAAAACTTTTCGATAATGGTTAACAACATTTTTCGATCCATAAAATCAAAACCTTCATTATCAACACTCAATACCTCCAATGCTTTTTGCGCGACATCTTGCGTTATTTCACCATCAAACTTTACTTGTGCAAAATCTCGAACTCGGCGCAATAATCGATTAGCTATTCGTGGCGTACCACGGGAGCGACGGGCAATCTCTAACGCGCCTAAATCATCGATGCCCACTTCAAGCTTGCCGGCGCTGCGCACCACAATATCTTTAAGCTCACTGACCTTATAAAACTCTAAGCGCAGCGGAATGCCAAATCGAGCACGCAATGGCGAGGTTAATGAACCCGCCCTTGTTGTCGCGCCTATTAAGGTAAATGCTGGCAACTCTAATTTAATCGAGCGCGCTGCGGGTCCTTCGCCAATCATAATATCAAGCTGGTAGTCTTCCATCGCCGGATAAAGAATTTCTTCGACCACTGGACTTAGGCGATGTATTTCATCGATAAATAAAATATCACCTTCTTCTAAATTGGTTAACAGCGCCGCCAAATCACCGGCCTTTTCTAATACAGGGCCAGAGGTTGACTTAATGTTAACCTCCATTTCATTAGCCACAATGTGCGCTAGCGTAGTCTTGCCAAGTCCTG
>JABSRV010000183.1 GCA_013214905.1 Psychrobium sp.
GCCACGACTGCCACCACTCACTATTATGTGTTTCATATTAAACCCTTTGCTTTTTTCCGGTCTGACTTAATGTTATTTGATTAGTAAACGAGATGATTCTTGGCCGCTGCGCTGGTGTTAAACGGTTAGAAAATGCCAGTAAAGATTCTCTTGCTAGCAATTCGTTATCAGACTGAATTTCGGCGCACACGAGATAACCGGAAATCGGATTTCTTTTGGCAAATACTCGCACCTCGTCAATATGGGGTTGTGCAAAAATTTGTTGTTCAAGCTGCTCTAAATTTACTTTTTCACCGCCAACATTAACTATGTTATCTTGCCGGCCTATGAAATAGACTCGTTCAGAGCATTGCTCGACTAGATCGCCCGTATCAATAGACTGCTCTTTATTTGTCAGTCGCAGGCAATGACCAACAATACTTAATTGCCATCCACATAAAGTGTCTTGTAACCATTGCGAAGGAAATCCAGCCTTTTGGTCTTTGACCGAGAAAATGACGCCACTTTCTGTTGTTGCATAAATATGACGAAGTGTCGCTTGTGGAAACGTTGTCGTAATTGCGTCTATTGTGGCTTGGTCGGTTATTTCACCTCCCAAGCTAATAAGGTTTAACGGTGGTTTTTTTTCTTGCCAGGCCATTAGCAAAGTCCTGAAATAAGACGGCGTTGCGCTGATGGCGTTGACCTGTTGATGATTAGCTAATGCCGCATTTTCTTTGATGTTAAGACCGACAGCAGCAATTAATACATCACCACAGACAATGGCCTGTAATATCACCTGCAAGCCAGCAAAACTCATTGGGTGATAGCATAGCAGCCAGCGGCTGATACCACTACGCTTGCTATTTGGGGGGAGTAAGTTGGCCATCTTATGGAAGACAAGTTTTGGTAGACCTGTAGTACCTGACGTGAATAATCCGACACAGAAAGCTGTCGGGAACTCTTTATTAGCAATAGCAATATTTGTGCGGTTAAATATCACGGGCACATCGGCCAGTTGCGCAGCTATTATCGCATTGATCATTTTACTTACAATGTGTTTATTACTTGATCCGCTCTCATAGAGAACTTCAATATATTTGTTATCGGTTAATAAAAAATTAGTATTTAAAGCGCTAATTTTACTCAATGTATCGGGTTCAAATAATTGAAATTCACTTGAAATGATAAAGTGCATTACGCTACATTTTCGTATAATGAAACAAGCTGTTCAATGTTATGAAAAGTCTTAAATCCCGCTTTAAATGGATCCAAACCGGTAATGATCTCTAAACTTACAATTAAGGTGGCTAAGTCGAGCGAGTCCATCGGCAAGTCGCCCAAGAAGGTCGACGTAAGCGAAAGCTCAATGTCACTATGTCCTTTATTTTTTAAGATTTTTATCGTTTCATCGATAATAATTTGTGTTATGTTCATGCGGTGTCCCAATCGTTAAATGCGGCGCTAATAGTCGTTAGGCTAAAATGTTGTTTTTGTGCTGCCCAATCTTGCTTAAGTTGTTCAAATATATGTAAATCATGAAGTTGACCATGTTTATAAATATGCTGCTTTAACAAACCAACTAAACGTGTTTTATGTAATTTTTGCAGCTTAACAACCTTATCGTTTGCGCCCAAAATGTAATTGACAATTTTATTCAGTTTGAGTTGCTCGAATGCGTAATTGCAAATGTAGGTATGCAATGTAGCGCCATATTTTAACCGTGCGTGTTTATCATAAATGTATGATCCTGTGCTGCACCGCTGATGAAACTGGTCAATATCGCTAAAACATAAAAAGCCCACAGAGTTACCGTCGTCTTGGATCATGTAAGCGCGATAATCACTTTTCTCACTCAGCGAACTTATCCATTGTTCTTGCTTCTCAATAGAAGGCTGCTCAAGATCTGTGAACATGTGTTTGGTAATGTCTGGGTCGGTTCGCCATGTTAGCAATAGCTGCGCGTCGCTAATTTCTACTCGTTTAAAATTTAATGCCATAATATCATTCTTAATTAGCTAAATAGCCACCGTCTATAGGAAGTGTCACGGCATTAATCCATTTTGCGCTATCACTGAGTAAAAAGGCGATGGCATTAGCGACATCACTTGGTTGACCAATGCCCATTGGGTGTTGGTCTAAAATATGTTGATATTGCATGTCGTTGAGTTCTTGCTGAGTGCGTTGGGCCATTTCAGTAGCCACCAATGCTGGCGCGACACAGTTCACCCGAATATTGTCGCGTAATAACTCCATCGATAAACCTCGAGTCAACGACATTAAGCCCGCTTTGCTAGTGCCATAAACAATGTTGCCAGTTTGTCCAATTAAGCCGGCGATTGATGATACAAAGACAATGGCACCCGGTTTGTTTTTATCACGGCGCTGACGAAAACCTTTAGTTATCGCCATTGCACTTGCCAGGTTAACATGCATTGTTTGATCAAAAAATTGTTGGTCAAACAATCGAATAGGTTTGGTTATTTGCACACCTGCACAATGTACAAACCCGTCAAGGTAGCCTTGTTGTTTGCTAATCGTCTTCACCCAACCACACAAGTTATCGATATCACTCATATCAAACGGTGCTACGTGATGACCTTCGCCATCAAGTAAAGACAAGGTTTTCTCTAATTGGCTTTCGTTGCGTCCGTTAAGCACAAGTGTCGCGCCTAGTTGTGATAGCAACACCGCACAAGCCCGTCCAATACCCGTGGACGCGCCAGTTATCAGTATGCGTTTACCTAAGAAATTCATCGGCTGGATTGCAGTTTCTGTGGTCATTATGCGCTTAAGTGTTCTTCGACTAAAGCGGTTAGGTCGGCAACCGTTTTAATTTTTTCCAATCTATCACCTTGAATAATAATATCAAAATGCTCATCGGCCATGGCAATAACACTTAAAAATGCCAATGAATCCCACTGTTCAATTTCTAATAAAACTTCCTCACCTTGTAAGGTATCGCTGTCTAATTCTAATATTTCTTCTAATTCGTTCAAAAATTGTTGCTTGTTCATGGTGTGTTCCTTGTTTAAATTTGCTTAATCTGAGACGGCTTATCTTTACTATCGGCCTGAAAAATTAATTCTAAAGTCTAATGTGTCGTACGCTGCATAACGTTGGCGTTTATTTGTGCAAGTTTAGTATCATTTAGTAAGATATTGCAAATATCATCTGGACTAGCCGTTGGCCATTGAGTTCCCAATTTTGCTACCAGTTCATTAATCAGATTGTAATCTTCAACTTCATCGACACAAAGCCGGAAGTTTGCCCATTGCTTGTCACCGGTAGTGATGGGTACGACAGTATACAATTGTGGATTGTTGTAAATATACAGGGTGACGTGCTCTTGCTGTGATTTTTGTGTCGCGTGATGATAGGCGTCCGTTAATGCTCGCATGCTAAATACTTCAACGTCAAAACCGCGAGGGAAATACGCGAGACTGAGATGGCTATATTGCAAATTGTTCCCTGCCATTTGTGCACGAATAACCTGATCAATGAGTGAGCCACAAATTAACGGACAATCACCAGTCAATCGCACAATTAAATCGTCAGCCTGAGCATTTTCTTGTAAAGCACAGTGATAAAATCGATGTAATACATTGTGCTCGTCACCACAATAATAAGGCTGTTGCTGCTCAATGCAGTAATCGACCAAAGGTTGATCTATTGATAAGTTGCTAGTCGCAATAATATGTTTATCTATCAATGTAGATGCTTTAACTCTTTCAATATGATAAGAAAGTAATGGTATGCCATTTATTGGTAGCAATACCTTGCCCGGTAACCGACTTGATCCCATGCGTGCTTGGGTGATGCAAATAACTTTCATTGTTCGTGATTCTCAAACAGTTTTACCGCCACAAAATCCACCTTAAAAGCACTGCCAAAAGAGATGTCTTGCGTTGCCGTTTGCCCGATGATTTGTGGTAAATAACGGGTATGCAACCCTAAACCTGGCCTCACTGAACGCACGTTTTCTTTGGTAAATGTATCGCCTTTTCGAATATCTTGACTGACATATAACGAGCGTCTGAAATTTCGACCACCGGCTTCACTGGGTTTAACCTCATAACCCGCTTTGCCTAGCGCACTATATGCTCGCTTGGCGTCACTGGTCATTTGTTTGAATTGAGCAGGTTCTAACGAAAATTCGGCATCAACAGAGCCATCGGTTCGATCAAGGGTAAAGTGTTTTTCAATAAGACTGGCACCAACAGCAACCGCTGTAATACTAGCGATATTGTCACTGGTATGATCGCTCAAACCAATAGGGAAATCAAAACGGCTAATTAGGTCACTAATTGTGGCTAAATTACAGTCTTGTAAAGGCGTAGGGTAGCCGCTAATACAATGTAACAGTGAAAGCTGAGTACCACCTCCGTTGGCAATGGTGTTAACCGCTTCAAATATTTCGTCCAGCGTGGCTAATCCAGTTGAAATAATAATTGGTTTGCCAGTACGAGCGACTCGCTCAAGTAAGGCAATATCATTGATTTCAAAAGAGGCAATTTTATATGCGGGGCAGTTTAGTGATTCTAATAAATCAACCGCTGTATCATCAAAGGGAGAAGAGAACAGGGTAATGTTTCGCGCCTTGGCTCGCTCAAATAAAGCCTCGTGCCATGCCCATGGCGTATGGGCTTCTTGATATAAGTCGTGTAACGTGCGACCAGCCCACAATCCACCATCGATGGTAAACTCTGGACCATTATGATCTAGGGTGATTGTATCGGCTGTGTAGGTCTGAATTTTGATTGCATCGGCCCCCGCGTTAGCCGCGGCATCGATCATCGCTAATGCTTGTTCCAAGCTGCCTTTATGATTGCCAGACAGTTCTGCTATCACATAGGGAGGATATTGAGCACCAATTTTTCGACCAGCAATTGACATGGTTTTATCAAACATTTCTATTTACCCTCTGTAATATGAGTCATATCTTGACGCCATGCGGTGTGAAAATGTTTGATACGATCTTCACATTTCCCTAATAAGCCTGGCGTATCTGTCAATGGCATATTGCTTTGACACGACTCTGCGACCACCCTATCTTCTTCTAGAATGGTGTGGTTGAATTGGGTGAAGTTGAGTTGTACGGCGGCTTTTATAACATCGCTACTATGAGTACCATCGGTACGTCGCATCATTCGCAAGTGAAAATTTAGGCGCGATTGGCAAGGGGCGAGCGGCTCATAAGTCTGTAGTGACATTAAAGAGCCATTGGTTAGTCCAATGGCTAAATTAGGATAGATAAAGAAATGATTGTATTCGGTATACGTTTCATTTTGAGTTAACTTAAGGAGTTTTCTTGCTTTTTTCCACCATTGCTTTGGCGTATCTTGCAATGGTGTATGCCCGGTCGAATGACCGTTAAAGTGCTCAATATCACACTCGGCTTTAGCGAACTTGGCAAATGTTTCAGGGTGTATTCCCGCTACATGGTATACCTCTAACACCGTTTCACAGGCAATTTTCCAATTGGTTTGCCAAAGATAATTACCTTCTTGTACCGGATCTGTAAACTCTGTTGAAACGTGTTGCAAAAGCGCGAAGTAAGGACCAAGAAAGGCTTCTAAACTTTCTTGTTGTTTGATTATTCGAACGAACATTAGATTGCCACAAATGGCTAATTCAAAACGGCGTAACGCGAGTGACTTTTTTGCTTGCTCATCCAATCCGAAATCCGTCTTATTTTGAGGAATACCGGCCAAATCGCCATTTTTTTTATAACTCCAGCAATGATAAGGGCACACCAATGGGCTATTGCCATGGCTAGCGGTTTTTAATTTTGCTTTACGATGGCTACAAATGTTGAGTAGCGCATTAATTTCGCCCTTAAAATTTTGAATCACCACTGGTGTCGTACCAATTTGCACGGTGATGTAGTCATTGTTATTGATGACTTGATCTTTAAAACCAGCAAAAATCCAATTTTTTTCAAAAACATTACGTTGTTCTTGTTCGAATATAGAGGGTTGGTAATAGCTACTGGGATGAATTGATTGTACAGCTATCATTTAGTGTCCATTTTTTGTAAATCCAGAGTCAATCTGTTGATTATTCGTTGGCAACCATTGGTGTCAATTAGTTGGCTGGCGTATTTGCTCATCTGCTCTCTTCTGCATTTATCATACCAAAGAGTTTTGCATGTTAATTTGATTTCTGTCAACAGAGTCTGATTTGTCGGATCATTGTGATGAGGTTGATAGCGGCGAAGATCAATTGCTTGATACCAAGTATTAAGTAAGGGTGACGTTAGCGCCAATATTTGATTGTCGGCCATGACTAGTGCTAATGTCGGCACGCCTAGAGAGGCCAGCTCTCCAAGTGTTCCGCCGGCTCCAGAAAGGGCAAGACTTGAGCGTGCCATAACATTAGCGACATTAGGCGGATTAATCAAAATATTTAAACAGCCATTTTGTTCAGCCAGTTTATTTAACGCCGCCATATTTTGATGCTGGTCGTTGCCAAGCAGTAAACTGATGGTAACGCTCGGTAAACACTCTAAAAGTAAGCGGCATAATGGCAACGCAAGTTGTTTTATATCACTACCACCTAAGACGACTAGCACATTATTTCGCTGGCTCAGCGCGATGGGATTAATCTGGCTAAACTCTGCTCTAAGCAGGGTATATTTCGGCCCCAAACAAAAAATGGCCTCGGGGGCACGCTTTTGATACTGCGCCTGTTGGGCATTGGGGGACGGATTGATGACTAAGTCAGCGTATTGAATGTCATGCCCCATGTCGTCATCTAAGATGACTGTATAGCAATCAAGCGCCGCCAGCTGTGCATGCTGGAGCGGTGATAGTTGATAGTCATCAATAATAATAGCCACTGGCTTGAGCTTTTCTATGGATGAAAAACCTGAGTTTTGTTCGAGTCGTAGCGCGGTAAATCCTAGTTGCTTTATCTTGTGTAATAGCGGGACAGGACAAGTGTGAAAGCAAAATATAATCTCATATTGCTGCTGAGCTTCTTGAGCCAGTGCGATTAAACGCATCACATGACCAGAACCAATGAGTGAGCTAGCATTGGCATAACAAGCAATGATTGCTTTATCCCGCAAGAAAGCCTCCA
>JABSRV010000184.1 GCA_013214905.1 Psychrobium sp.
CGTTTTATGATTGAGTTTGAAGAGCAGTTAGCTCCTCATATCTAAACGGGCAGTTACACAGCTGGTTTTACACCCTCTATTGCACCTGTGATTCGTGCTATAAAAAGGTTAGAGACTACATCTCTAACCCATTTAGGGCTTCATGATATTTCTGGTGTCAGGAGTAAATTTAAAGATATTTTGGAAGACAATTTCCCTAATACTTATTTAACATCTCACTTTACACCGGATGGTATTGAGTCAATTCAAGAAATATCCCGATCTTTACAAAGTATTGGCGGATCATACTTCGGAATGTTACAAGGTCGTTGGCCTCTTCACTTATTAACAGAAGTCGAATTACCTAGCCATGTATTCGAAAGTGATGTTGTTCACTGTCGGCTTCAAGGGAATAGAGAAGGGAATTGGAGGTTTACACCTTCCGGTTATGAACGAGGAGAGTGTGGTTGGTTTGAACTTCAGTTTTTTCTCCCTGTCGAATTGGCTCAAAAAATGGCACCACACTGGGGGAGACCAGATATGGTTGCACAAACAAAGTCAGAATACTTTTCATTTATATCTATGTCTGGTTGCATTGGTGGGATATGGAGAAATATTAAAATACAGCTAGATAGAGAATGGTTATCTAGGTATTTACATGAAAATCGTGATTAACAAGAACTAATATGAATTACTTTATTATGATTGGTCATCTCAACATTATGCGTAATCATACTCATACTCGTGTTCAAACGATCGACACATATCGTAAGGATATTATAATATCCTTACGATTATATTTAAGAACAGTATTATAATTTACTAAATGTTTTTACAACGGCAATTTTATTGAATAAAACCAGTGCCCATACTCGTCCCATTCTGCCCGCCATATTCGAAAAAGCCCCAGCTTAATAGCTGGGGCTTTTTTCGTTTTAAGCGCTGTTGGCAAAAAAGGTGTCTAATAAATTACGCAAATCAAACCGTACACCAATACCAACGATAATATCGGAAGCTGCTACCGCACCTAGGCCAAAGCCTAGCAATTCAACGGTCACTGCAACAAACGTCTCACAAGTACCCAACAAAATGGCAAATAAAAGCGACATTTAAATAAGCCAAAAGGCTAGGTAATTGTATTTCTTTTTTCATGCTTCAACCTACCACTTGTTGATTCAATTCGCTCTTCTAGCGAGTTAAAGCATCCACCTCAGCATTGAACTAATCAGTACCAAATATAGCTCTTTATCTTGATGAGATTTCACTCAGACAGCATTAGTCAATGATAGTGCGTTTCCCCTATTGTTTAACTACCCTTCATTCTGTTAGTCAAACGAAATTACTCAGGTAACTAGGATTGTATGCCTTATTGACATGTAGACCTATGTTGTATGATAATATTAACCTCGAGGTATGGGTATGATAAATATGGAGTTTATTCGTGGGTGAAATAGTAATTAAAGTGTTATTTCTAATGCTTTTTGTGGTTTGTATATTTATAGCCCAACACTTCTCTGATGCTATGAAAGTGTTTTTTTCCGCATAAAAATATTATGAATTTACAAAGAGCGGTGCGCTAACCGTGCTGTTCGGTTTTGCAGGTCTTTATTTTGGAGCAAAGCTTTTCAATGTGAGTGTGATGGAATTTTTCATGGGCAATAAAAAGAAAACGACATTAGAACATGCGAAAGATACGAATGATGTAGTAGATGGCTCAAAAGCTGCCAAAGATGCGATTAATGAATTTCTAGATTAAGACTTTCCATATTGCTATTTTTCGTGAAACATATTCGATGAGCGTGAATGGGGTTCTTGGCTGAGGCGTAAAGGGGTCATAGGACCATAGGATTTATCGTGCCAAGGTGATTATGGATGGGGCCACGGCTCATTAACTGTGCCTATGAAGTTATAAACTTGGCAAAGATGGGACAGCATAAAAATCTCGCTAATAAATAACGAGTTAATGAATTTGTTCGAGCCCTTCGACTAAATCTTATTGGGCTGTCCAAAATAAGTTATTGATGTAAGTCATTGAATATAAGTTATATTCTCATTCCTACCCCATCTTTATTATTCGTAATTACGGTACAACTTTTAAGTTTATTTCAGCACCATCAGGTAAATCTTTTATTTGTTTAGCAACATAGCCAGAAAAGCGAACTAGCTCTAATAGTGGGGCTATTTTTATATTTGAAGTATCATATGCTCCACCGAGTATTCCCGGTATAACTAAGCAATATTTATTGCCTTCGGTTAGCACTCCACATTTGTCTTTTGCTTGCTGTACGAGATTTTTCATCTCCCAGTCTTCCAAAAAGTTTTGGCTCTGTGAGAGTTCATCTAACTCAGCTCGATTTTGAGCGACAATCTCACAATAAACATCCTCAGGACATAAACGCCAATACTGCTGATTCACATCCTTGATTATTAAATTCCCGAAATAATTTTCTTCAACAACTTCGATTGGTTCGATCCCAATCCAGCCCCATGAATTAATGATTTCTTGAGTGATGCTCATTGCTTACCTTACGTATAATACCCCCATAACCCGTGAGTAATGCTGGTACATTTTGTCTTTTAAACCAATGTGATAGCGTTGCTAATCGGACTTGTTAGCCTTGAGTTTTAACCCACACTACAATTAGTGCAATAATTAAGGCGCTAACCAGACTAAAAAGCCACTTAATAGATGGAAGCGCAATATACTTACCAAAAAATAAGACACACCGATTTAGTATATAAACGTCATTGTTTAACAACATGATTTCATTTAATGCCAGATTCACATCAGTAATTGCACGTTGTGATAAATTCTTATGGGATACCGTTACTAATGCAAGATTTAATGATAATGCTCTAGAGTTATCACCATATTTATTTGTTGGGGCATTAGCATGCTCGTAAGCTGCCATGGTGTTTTTTAATAAAATAGTAAATGGTTCTTTATTTAAGGAATTAGATACAACAGCCATCACCTTATTTACTAATTAACTATTAACTTTTGACTCATGTCCTTTAACAAATTCAGTAACTATTGATAAAGCAACTGAGTTTCTTTTTACAATAGCTTTATGGCTAATATCTTTTATTTGAACAATTAAATTATTGTAATGTGGACATTCTGGCGATGGAGATAAATTCGTCCACTCTTGCCTTATATTAGAGCTGAATATTTCATCTGAATCTCTTAAAGCCAAAGATAGCTTTTGGCCTAACAACTTTAAAAATTCATCTGACATTTTCGTCAAAACTCCAGTTTAGGCGCTTGTTAGGCTTTGTTTGCACAAAGCGCGTTAAGAGAAAAGTGCGAATCACTATTACGGAATGTAAGATTATTTTCACTTCTATCTACTTTAAAACCACTTTGATCAGATTGTACATATGAATATTTATTTTGACATGAAAGTGATGAACCTTTTTTAAGGTCCAAAAATGCCAAGGTACATAAATATTGATTCCCTGGGAGTTTGAAATTTATCTGTTGCATATCCGTAAGTGCATTTGGGAACGGTTTCAAAATGAAAGATTCAGTTACTTTTGACGTAACTTTACCGGTGCCTTTTGATGAAGCATTTATGTCTTCAATTTCAATTGTACAAGTAACTTCATCAGCAAAGCTTAAAATCGGAATAAATATCAACAAAGATAATGTTTTCGCAAGCATATTTATATAACACCTAATTTCAATCGAAGTCTAACGCTTTAATTAAACTGCTCGATATCAAACAAACAAAGTGGCGCTTGCGCCATCATATTGCAGAGTCTGCTTTGAATTAACTTGTTGAACGAAGCCGCTACGCGACAGAGGTTTAGCTCAACCATACTTAATTAACGCCATCACTCGATGGCTTTAACGGAGTATATCAACATGAATAACCTTGAACAACAACACTTTAATGAACTTTATCAACAGCACCTTGTTAACCTTGCATTACAAGGAATGCGTCCCTCAACGATTGATGCCTACGCACGTGCTGTGCGCCGTATCACTGAGTTTTTCGATAAAACCCCTGACACATTAACCACGCTAGATTTAAAAACATACTTTCATGCGCTTATTAAAACGCACTCGTGGAGTACGATTAAACTTGATCGCAATGGCTTGCAGTTCTTTTATCGCCACACCCTCAATAAACAGTGGGAGTGGCTCAGTATTGTTAAGCCACCTCAAGTCAAACGGCTGCCCGATATTTTGGCGACATTTCAGGTCGCGCAATTAATTAGTAACACCAAAAAACAGCGATACCAAGTGTTCTTCTTGACCCTTTACTCCATGGGCCTTCGTCTTAGCGAAGGATTGAATTTAACCATTTTTGATATCGATGCAAAGCTTATGCAGGTACATATTCGAAATGGCAAAGGGGGGAAAGACCGACTCATTCCATTACCACGGCGTACATTATTGGCCTTACGGGCGCATTGGAAAACCCATCAACATAAGCGACTTATTTTCCCAGGTCTTGGCGTCAACAAAGACGCTGTGATGGATAAAGGCGGCGTTCAAAAAGCCATTAAACAAGTCATGTGTGATTGCGGTATCCATAAAAACATTAGCCCTCACTCGCTTCGGCATTGTTTCGCGACTCACTTACTTGAACAAGGGCTTGATTTACGTTCACTTCAAGCACTGCTCGGTCATGCCAGCCTTAACACCACCGCTAAATATACACATTTAACGTCCGTCAGCGTGGGAAATTCTATTGATGCGATCAACCAGCTAACCGATGCGTTAACGCTCACGTGGGAGATTAACGCATGAACCAATTTATTGAGCTGCTGCGCGAGCATAAAGACCAACTATTTTCTACACATAGTCACCAATTAACTCCCGATAAGCGACAAGCCGTGTACGCGATGTTGTCGTGTAAAACAAACACCAAACGAGTAGCACACTGGCGCTGTGGGCATTGTGATTTCAGCGACGCACAAGCATTATCTTGCGGAAACAGACATTGCCCACAATGTCAGCACACCACCACGCGTGATTGGTTAACTCGGCAACAACAAAAGCTGTTACCCGTGCGTTATTTTATGGTGACGTTTACCTTGCCCTTTGAACTTCGAGGGTTAGTGAAACACCATGCCAAAGCGTTATATCAATTAATGTTTCAAGTATCGGCATCGGTGATGAAAGACTTCGGTCAGCGGCAAAAGAAAGGAGAAATAGGGTTTACTAGCGTATTACATACGCACAATCGAAAGCGAGAAATTCACCCTCACATTCACATGATTGTGCCCTGCGGCGCACACGATAAAACCAGAAATATATGGCGCGCAGGTGATCCCGAATTTCTATTTAACCAACAAGCACTGGCGCGTGTTTGGCGAGCGCGAATATTGGAGGAAATTACGCAACACGATACGTTGTATTTACCTGACTACCGCTTCCATAAAATGCCCACTCAATGGGTCGTTCACTGTAAAAAAGTAGGCTACGGATTGCCAGCTCTTAAATATTTATCCCGTTATCTGTATCGCGGCGTCATCAGTGACAAAGACATCGTGAGTACCATTAATGACCGAGTGATTTTTAAATATACGGATAGTGAAACCAACACGACAAAATACCGCAACCTACCAACCTTGAAATTCTTGCTGTTAATTTTACAACACGTGTTGCCCAAAGGGCTTCAACGGGTGCGTGATTATGGATTTTTACGTGGGAATGCCAAGGCTACGTTATTTAAAATCATGATTATATTGTGCCGTTCACCAAATTGGTTAGCGCCAAAAAAAATCCCTAAGCGCATAGCAGTACGCCCATGCCCATGCTGTCAAAAAAACATGTCATGCGTGCGGGTAACGTTAACGATTTAGGTAATTAGTTGCGGTAAAAAGAATAAGGATAATGGCGATAACGAGTGGTATCTGATGACGTAGCCACCACATGAGAGGAGCCCGTAACTTATGACAACAGTTAGGTAACTAATTGATATAAAACGATCTAGTTTTATACTTCAACCGCACTCGGCCTGAATTCACTCTCAGGCTGAGTAGCCATCAAAACAAAATTCACAATTTACTATATAAGGTAGGCTTCCGGGCTTGTCCAACACCCGAATAAGGTGTCGGCTGCGCGACACCTATTCTTATTTGTTAGGCATACTTTAACTGCTATTTTTGAGAGGAACATTCTTTAATCCATAGCCGGAACGAAGTTTATCAGCCTGTTTAAATTGAATGTGACGCTTATCATCTGTTTTACAAATATTCCTAATTGTAGATTTATCACTTTCGGACATTCGAAGGCCAAACGTAATGCTACTTATAGATTTAGGACTGTACTTAATGGTTCCACTTTTTTTAGTTACCAATCGTACTTCTTTTTCATAAGCCCAATCAATATATTTATTCCCCATTATCGAGACAGCAAGCTCTGATTGTTCATGCACCCTCAATTGCTCACCTAGCTCAATATACTTTTTCTCCCATTGCGGCCGTGGTAAATCTCGATAATCCCAGAACATAAGCATAAAAAACTCAACAAGTAATTCAGGGTCATTCAAGTCTTCGAAACTTTCCAAGTACTTAACATTGATAAGGTCAGTAGTATCTGAAAGATGCATATCAAGTTCATTAAACTCAATGCAAAATCCCTTATGATTTTCCGCATAATGACTCCACATTAATATGTTTTCATCCAGTTGGCTTAAACACAAAATCCCCATATTAAGAGTATTATCTTTTATTCTATCTAAAGTTTTTACACGCTCTTCAAGCTTTTCGTTTGATGGCGTTTTAACTAATTTTGTTAGCCGAAGAAATACTTCTTTGGATATCTCTTTATTATCGTAATACTCTCTGAACTTTTTTCTCGCTATTTTGTAGGATTTAACTACGTCGGGAGCAGGTGTAGCAAACTCGAACGGATCATTAAAATCAGTATATTTAGAAAAATAAAGTTCGTTGTTGATCAATCCTTCCAATGAGTACTTTGATGTACTTCGATATTTATATAATTTCATAACTCGTATTCAAACTTCAACTTTTGGATTGTATGCCTAACGAGGCTGTAGAATTTATAAAAAATCACAAAAACACGTAAAAATAAGGGTATCAAATGCATTACCC
>JABSRV010000185.1 GCA_013214905.1 Psychrobium sp.
GCAGAACCTTACATCTGCGATGTAAGGAAGTCTGGCGAGCAGTGCGTATTTCTTAATAAAACGGCGGTTTCAAGGATAACGGGTATATACCAATTGGTTTTGAAGTCGCAAATACAATGAAGGTGGATTAAATGATAAATAGCACTGTGTACACTAAGTATTTGGCTGAACTTGATCTGTTTGAATTAACACGACCCATTATTAGCACCGAATTGACTGTACCTATTGGTTTCCAGTTTGACGGCATTACCGCCCCTAAATGGCTGCGCTGGTTAGTGCCTCGCATTAATAATGCTTTATGGGCGGCGGTGATTCACGATTACTGTTATGTGCACGCCATTAAAAGCAAACGCTGGGCAGACGCCTTATTTTATCGAAATTTACTCAAAACAGGATATAGCAAACGTAAAGCAAAAATGTGGCTGATAGGTGTAACACTCCTTGGCCGCGGTAGTTATTGAATAATAACAATAAAGCTACAATATTGACCTTTCAAGTTTAGTGACTTCACGCTGGATGAAATTTAATCATTTATTATTAAATTAACCATTGATCTAATCCAAGATAAGCCTTAAAGTTCAGCTGTATATTTTAAAAATAAAATGAAATTTATTTTAGCCATTTACAGTAAGGATACTAAAGTTGCTAATTTCTATCGCTAAGAACGCCAAATATTCAATTCGTATGACGGTTGTTTTTGTGTTTGTGCTTGCAAACATCTTAACCGCCACCATCGCCATTTCATTACAGTATTATTTTAGTAAATCAATGGCCACCGAATCAGCATCCTTTCGCTATAATATCGTTGCACAAAACACCCGAAATTACTTAGCAACGCTCGATACTAAGGCGATAAACACCGCCATTATGTTATCTAAATATGCCAGTTTAGTAGATGACAATTGGATAAGCCCACATGGGGATGTCAGGAAATTATTTGCGCAATCGATGATCAATAATCCCATTTTTTATGCCATATATATTGGATTTGAAAATGGTGATTATTATGAATTAATCAATCTTGACTCCTCCCCTATTGTCCGTCAAAAACTACATGCTAGTGACAAAGAACGTTGGATTGTCGTATCAATTACCAAGCAAGGCAATGCACGCACTAAACGTTCAGACTATTACGATAGCGATTTTAATTTACTTAAAACCGAAAGCAAAGCCAGTAGTTTTCAAGCAAATAAACGCCCTTGGTACATCAACGCCACTCGAAATAAAGTCAATAAGACAGACCCTTATTTGTTTACACATTTAAACTCTCCTGGGCAAACTTATTCAACCATTCTCCCACGTGGCAATGCGGTATTGGCCGTTGATATTGCACTAGATTCATTATCACAATACCTTTCGAAGCAAGGCACGAGTAAAGAGAGTGAAATTTTCCTTTATAAACCGAGCGGCGAAATCATTGCTTCGAGCATAAAATATAACAACGATATTTTAGACAATGTGAAAAAACTGCCATTTAGTAAACCACAACAACAATTCATTAATGATAGTCAGGCAATTACTATCTCTAACTCAATGGACTGGGCACCCATCGATTTCGCAGTATCTGGCCAACCCAAAGGTTATGCGGTTGACTATGTGGCCTTATTATCACAGCTAACAGGACTGAAATTCCAATATATCAATGGCTTTAGTTGGCCGCAATTAGTAGCCAAGTTTAAAAATAAAGACATCAACGTCTTGCAGGGCGTTTATGAAAATGCTGAAAACAAACGAGATGGCACCCTTAGTGATCCCTTCTTAACCATACCCTTTAGCTTAATTTCAAGCACTTCGACTTCAGATATAGCGCATATCAATCAGCTTGTTAATAAAAAACTAGCAATTGCAGCTGGTTGGTCAATTACCAGTGTCTTACGAAAAGAATTCCCTAACATCAAAATTATTGAATTGGCGACTTTAAGAGATGTTATTACTGCCGTTAAAAATGGTGAGGTTGATGCGGGATTAGACATTGGGGTTATTTTTGAATATGTTACTGATGAATTTTTCATTGAAGGCTTAAAAATTCATCCTAATTTGAGCTTTGCACCTTTAAAATTTCCAGATGCATTACATTTTATGTTCCAGCACCAAGACAAGCAACTAGTTGGTATCGTCAATCATGCCATTTCGCAGGTCACTGAGGCACAAAAACTAGCATTATCTAAAAAATGGCTTCATCGCTCTGCCGACAATACCAAAAACAATAGCGGTATTGTGCCTTATGAACAATTGATTAATCCTATCTTCAATGCAATATCGAAGCAGCTAACGGTGACAAAAATCAATGCGGTTGACCATTTTGTCTTTAGTAAAAAAATAACGCGTGGCAATGGTAAACACGACATTTTTTCAATTGTTGTCCCCGTTGATGAAGTATTAGGCGATAGTTTATATGAAGTGAAACTTTCCATTATTATCACCGTCGGCTGCTTATTTTTGATGTTGCCATTATCGTGGCTTTTTGCTTCTCCTATTGTCAATCCAATTAGCCTATTGGTACAACAAAATAAAAAAATTCAGCAACGAAAGTTTAACGAAATAAAGTTGGTTGAATCAAGGATTTCAGAAATTAATGAATTATCGATTTCGCTCAATGAAATGTCTAAATCTATTGTGGAGCAAGAAAAGTCTCAACAACAATTATTAGATTCGTTCATTAGAATAATCAGTCAAGCGATCGATGACAAATCTCCCTATACCGCAGGGCATTGCGCCAGAGTACCCGAACTGGCGATAATGCTAGCGGATTACGCGTCAGCGTCTAACGAGCAGCCTTTTAAAGACTTTGGATTAGACGAAGCACAGCGCCGTGAGTTTAATATTGCTGCTTGGCTGCATGATTGCGGCAAAGTGACATCACCGGAACATATCATCGACAAAGGCACCAAACTCGAGATGATTTATAATCGGATCCACGAGATTAGAATGCGTTTTGAAGTGTTGTGGCGTGATGCAGAAATTGACTATTTGAATGCAGTGATCAAACAACCAGCAGAACACGATTCGCTGCTTAGAAATAAGAAGCAACGTCATGCGACGTTAATCCGTGATTTTGAATTTGTGGCCAACGCCAATGTCGGCGGCGAGTTCATGAGTGAAGATTCGTTGCTACGACTCAACGCACTAGCTAAAACAACCTGGATAAGACACTTTGACGATACCTTAGGTCTGTCACCTATCGAAACCGCACGACATGCTAAAACACAAGCCGTGCTGCCAATCACAGAGACGCTGTTAATGAACAAACCGCGCCATTTGATTGAGCGAGATTACGAGATAAAATTCGAGCCACATCTTGAAATCAAAATGGTGGTGCCAAAGTACTTATATAACAATGGTGAGTTATATAATTTAACCATTGCGCGAGGCACACTAACACCGGAAGATCGATTTAAAATCAATGAGCACATCATTAGCACCATAAGAATGTTAGAAGCCCTGCCGCTGCCACCTGAATTATCTAAGGTGCCACGTTATGCCTCTACCCATCATGAGACAATGAAAGGCACCGGTTACCCAAGAAAATTATCGGCAGATGATTTATCAATCCCAGAGCGGATCATGGCGGTAGCAGATATTTTTGAAGCGTTAACGGCAGCGGATCGTCCATACAAAGCCGCTAAACCCGTTAGTGTGGCTATTGATATTTTGTATCATATGGCGCTTGACGAGCATATTGATATGGATATCTTTAATTTATTACTCACCAGTGGCATTTACTTGGATTATGCACACAAATTTTTGCCTGATAAGCAGATTGATGCCGTTGATATTAATAAATATATTAAAGAATGTGAAATGGCATAAGGCGAGCCTTGTTTACAATTGGTCATAGCCTAAACCAATCGACATGATAAAAAAAACCTATTTAACCTATGGCGATTCGAGGGGTATCATTGATTCGAAAGTTAAGGAGCGCGATTTTATAAACGCATGACCTTACCAAATGACAATGAGGAAACGACCATGACTGATATTACAGTAAAACAATTAATGCATAAAAACCCAACGACGATTAAATGCAGCACGCCATTGGCTGATGTTGTTAAAACATTAACCAATGAGACAACTTTAGGGCTGATTGTCGTTGATGACAGTAATCATGTCATTGGCGTTGTGTCTGAATATGATTGTCATAAGGCACTTCTCGCAGGAAGTTATCACTGTGATACGCCAGTCTCGGTTAACGACATTATGACTCAATCGATCATTAATCTTGTTCCAAATGAGCACATTGCAGACGTAGCCATAAAGGTACTTAACGAAACAACCGATGTGTACCCTGTCATTGAGAATGACAACTTCATTGGCACATTAACAAGAGGTGACATTTTGAACGTTTTAATTAAAAATCTAAATTTATGTTCTAAACCATCGATATATGTCTAATCACCACAGTTACAGCTCGTTAACGTAAAGGCCTCACTTAAACAGCGAGGCCTTTTTAACACCGAAGACTATATTAAAAAAGTTTAAATCATCACATTAAAAAAACTGCTCAAAGCGTCCACTATTGTATAAGCCAATTAATAGTCCGGCACTACCACCACCAAATCCTAAAATATAACCTAGAATTGATGTCCATTGATTCCGTTTTAATTGGCGCTGTGCGTCTTGATCATGCGGTGACTTTCTGAGTAAGTTCTTTTTGTTGATAGCATTGCTAGCGCGAACAACGACAACAAGTCCAATAGCAAACAGTGCATAAGTTAAGGTTGGCATAACCCAGCCCGCCGTCCAGTGGTAACTTGCCGCTAATGATAAGCCACTAACGATGATCCATAAATTCCCTTGCCGTTTAATGCGCTGCAAAGCGTCAATATCTTGTTGGTTATCCATATTTTTGATGTTTTGATTGATGGCAAAGGTGTTGGCCAACATCCCCAACAATGCACCAATCATCGCACCACCTAACACGAAATATAATTTAACCAACCAATGACTTTGACTAGAGCTCACTTTGGCGACGATAGTCGCCGCAGCAACGGGGCTAGCTGCAGAAGCGGCTAACGCAATGGCGGTTGATATGCCAACAGGGGCAGATGCAAATATCACTTGGCCATATTTTGCTAAAATTTGTGATTTTAGTAATTCACGTACACGCTGTAAACGTTTACGTACGGTCGCTTGGCTTAACCCTAAAAGTTGAGCGACCGCGTTACTGTCATGCTCTTCTCTATAAAAAAGCACCACGATTTCTCGGCTTTCATCTGGCAACTTATCAAGTAAATGATTAATGACTTTACTTTGCTGTTGGCTAATTAAATCATCATCATGGCTACTATTTTCCTGACAAAGCTTATCTAACAGCCTTTCGCTCATGTCATCGTCACAGCTTGATTCGGTTTTATGCTTATTATCTCTAATAAAGTTAATCGCAGTGTAGCGCGTTATTTGTCTTACCCAGGGTAAAACACTATCGTTATTTTTTAGCTCGTTTAATTGTTGCCATACTTTAATAAAGACAAGCTGGCTAACATCATGGCTGTATTGCAAATCTCTAGTGATTGCTAAGGCAATGGCATGCACCGTATTGTTTAACTCCCCAACAAGTTGAGTAAACGCATCTTGGTCACCATTTTTAGCAAGCTCAACAAAGTTGGCAATGGTCGGTGAAGCATTGAGTGGTTGCTTCATTGGTTTGCTCCAATAAATTGCTCAATGGTTGTTATCAACCAATCTGCTTGATCCCACATTAAAAAATGCCGCCCCTTGGTATTCATCACTAATGACGCATTGGTCGCCGTTTTAATTTGATCGCGATATAGTGATTCCACCGCTTTATGTTGTGCCTGACTAGAGAATCCACCACTTGAGCCGATCAGTAATACCGGATTATTTAGCATCGCCATTTTAGGGCGTAAATCGGTAGTCATCACACTATAAATAGCACTTGCTGCGGTGGTAGGATCAGACTGTTTCGCCATGTCAATAATATCTTGATAACGAGATTTCTGATTAGTTTGAATCCTAAGGCCTTGCTTTGTCATTGCCGCTAATTGTGCACTATCTGCTTGTTGATACATCGATTTAATGGCCGTAGCTTGAGGTTTTAAGTCATGACTTGTCGTTGCATTATCTCGGGTAAATATTGGTCCAATAAACGGCAGTCCGTCAACAGAAATAGCGCCAGCAAGCTTTACATTTTTGTTTAACGACAAATTAAAAGCCATCAACCCACCCATACTATGGCCAACAAAAATGGCGTTGTTAAGGTGATTTTCGCGAACATACACCGCTAACTCTTTGTTGACATTTTTCACAATCGTTGTTGCATGAGCACAAGCGCTATTTTTACCAAAACCAGCAATAGATAATTGGTGAACTTGGTAGTTAGCTGACAGCGCATTAGCAACTTCCTGCCACACACTTTGATCGCTTATAAATCCCGGCATTAATAAAACAGGGCGGCCTTTACCGCTAATTTCACTGTTTAAACAATCCGCGTTAGCATCTGGTGATGTTAGAGTACTTAATATAACCGTTGCGGTAAAAAGACATGATAATAGTGATTTCTTCATAATTGTTCCGTTAAGTTAGTTGAGTCCCTAACTAAGTCACGGCCACTTACATAAGTGTGACAATTACTTTTAATTAGGCTCTGTTGTAGATAATTGTTGTCTATACCCTCAATGAGACTAACTCATTGAGAGTATTAGCAATGAAGACAAAATCATTCGTAGGTAAGCTAGACCCGATAACTAAAGCACTTTCATCAATGACACCAGCGTAAAGAGAGATAGTTCACAAGTCAATTCAATCACTTAATACTGTTATCAGTACCGATGAACTGATTCAACCCCTTTTCGAATTATCATCGCAATGCCCTCACTATCAATCCAGCTATTAAAAAAAATGGGGGAAGTCAGGTGCTACACAACGATATCGATGTGAAAGTTGCCTTAAAAGCTTTAATAACAAGAAAAATACGCCTTTGGAAAAACTACATAAGTGCCATTTTTGGGAAGAGTATACGCGTTGTATGCAGCTGAAATTAACCTTAAGAGAAGCGGCGG
>JABSRV010000186.1 GCA_013214905.1 Psychrobium sp.
ATGTAAATAAATGCCTTGCTCTAATCCGTTTATCCTCACTACAAAATTGGTCACTTCATTAATACAACTGGTATAAGCTGGGATTTATTGCTATTTCGAGTTAAGTTCTCTATCTCGGTAAGGGACATTAGCGAGATAGGATTTATTGGGTCAATGCAGTCTTTTCTTTTTAGTTAGGGACTAGTCAAACTATTTAACGTTTTAAGCATAACCTGACGTTGGTATTGCTCAGCTATCATTAATGGTGTTTCCCCTTTATGGTTGGTTATTTTATGATCCACACCAGCATCGAGCAATTGCGAGAACAGCGATGACAAATCGTTAAAAACTGTAAAATGGAGCGAGGTATAGCCAGATTTTTGCTGTGCATTAACATTAGCGCCATGCTTAATCAGCGTATTCATCGCGCGTAATGTTCGTTCGGTTGTATTTTTAGGATCATCGACAGTTAAGTGCAGCGCCGTCCATTGATCGACGTTGGTCAAATTTGTATTAGCACCGCTGGCCAACAGTTTTTCCATCACCTCTAAATATTCAAATTGCACGGCATACATCAACGGACTCCATTGTGTTTTATCAATAATTCGACGTTCGCTGAATTAGCCAATAAAACATCAAGAGTACGATTTTTTTGAAATCTAGCCGCAATGGCGACGGTGTTTTCACCCCCAAAGTTTGCATGATCGATCGGGGCGCCAGACTTTAATAGTAATTGGGCCGCTTGGTAAGAATCATTGCCGGCCTCTTTTCCATGGACAACTGTAAAATGCAATACGCTCCAACCGCCATCTGCGGTGAGTAGATTAGGCTCGGCCTTATACGCCAACAACTGTTTGATCATCTTTATATTGTTATGTTGAGTTGCTCTCGTTAAGGCGGTGAATCCGTCATTATCTTTGGCGTTAACGTTTGCGCCGCTTGCTAACAATAATTTTACCATTTGAGTTTTATTATTGATTACCGCGATGGCGATGGGGGATCTGCCATTAACGTTCTTATCTTTGATATTTACGCCGTGGTCCCGTAAAATTTTGGCGAGTTCTGGCCGTTCAATGTTGCATGATTTTGTGTTTGAAAATGTAAAAAATAGCGGTGTCTAATATGGGGCCGCCCATAAAAAAATTGATGATTTAACAATTTCATAGTGATCGTGGTGATATTTATCGTTTAATTAATCGCTGTTTGTTTTGACAAATTCATTTATTATTATCAAACGACTGAATTTCCTCCGCCGTTAAATAACGCCATTGTCCTACTTCAACATCTAGCGATAGCGCGCCGATTTTTTCACGATGCAAGCTGATAACCTTATTGCCAACGGCTGAAAACATACGCTTCACTTGATGAAACTTACCCTCGGTAATCGTTAAAAGCACTTCTTTTTTTGTAATAACCTCTAGTATCGCTGGTAACGTGAGTTGTTGCTCGCCCTGTAATTTGACGCCGCTGTTAAACTTACTAGCAGTATCATCGCTAAGTGGGCGAGATAGTCCGACACGATATACTTTTTTGCAGTGTTGAGTTGGCTTTGTGATATTGAACGTCCAGCGACCATCGTCTGTAATTAGCACCAGACCTGTTGTATCAGCGTCTAAACGACCGGCAATATGCAATTCAGAGATGTTGTCCACGTTAAGATACTTGAACAGAGAAGGGTAAACACCGTCAACATTAGAGCTGAGCGTATTGGGTGGTTTATGCATGAGTATGTAGCGAAAATCACGGGCTGTTAAGCGTTGACCGTCGAGCGTTATTTAATTGTTCTCATGAACTTGGGTGGCTTCATTGATAAAAACGTCACCGTTAACGAGTATTTTACCTTCATGAATAAACTCGATGGCTTCACGCTTGGTAAGCTTGGTGCTTTTACAAATGAATCTATCTAAACGCATAACGACTACATATAGGGGGAATAAGCGTCATTATCCTTAGTCATTAAGTATTAAGCAACTAGGCATGCTTAGTTGGATATTAAAGACTAGTGCTTGCTCTTACTAATCGGTGGAGATGTGTTTATTGGCGGTTGCTCGGCATTAGCATTGCCCAACGCTTTGTTTGCATCATTATTTTTGCCACAGAATAAATTTTTACTATGTTCGATGATTGTGTCAATGGTAATGAGATCATCTTTACTTGTAATGCCCATGGCTAATAAAGTGGCTTCCATCTGTTATTTCCTTACGTATTAATTATTACTTTTTAATTGCGTAATCACAGCATAAAACATACTGCGATTAGTCGATTAAACTATTTTACGTGCTTACCTGCTGTAGATAAATGGGTCTTTTTACAAAAGATAATTACCAAGAGGTAACAATCCGCTTTGTTATTATCAGCGATAAATACACTATTGCAGAAGATGGTTTATTGGAACAATAGGCTCTGGCAAGTCAGTTTTACCTAAAATTTCCAATAAATTAATTTCGATGTTGCGTGTAATAGCGCTCAAAGGCAGATCATTAGCAGACAATCCAAATGGCTCTTCTAATTCTTCACTTAAGGCGTCAAGTCCAAAAAAGGTATAGGCGACAATAGCGCAAAATAAAGGTGTAGCAAAACCTAGTGAAGTGACTACGCCAAAGGGCAGAATAAAGCAATATAAGTAGGCAGTGCGCTGAACAAGTAACATGTAAGCAAACGGCAGTGGGGTATTTTTAATACGCTCACACGCCGCCTGCGCCGACGCCATTGAGGTAATTTGATCGTCTAGGCTAAGCATTAAAAAGTCGGACAGCAATAGTTTATGGCGACAAGTTCCCAAGTTAATCGCCATTAGGCGCAATAACGTATCGGGCAAGTTATGCGATTGGCGCAGTGGAGGTATGTCGTCCAGTTCAAGATACTTTTCGATATCATTCCAAGGATCTGATTGTCGCAAGCTATGTCGTAACGCATGATTAAACGCAATAGTAAGGTGTATCAACCGTTTTTTTACTTCGCCGCCGGCCTGAGTATCGCTGTCAATGTATGATGTTACTTGACGTGACAGGCTACGCGAATTGACAACGAGTTGTCCCCATTGCTTGCGCGCTTCCCACCAACGATCATAACTGGCGTTATTTCTAAAACCTAAAAATAGCGATAAGGCCAAGCCAAGCAATGCTACTGGCGCAAGGGTAACGCTAGGGAATACGGTTGGATAAAAGTGCTGCGTAGCAGCGACCGCTAAGCCCAAAAGAGTCACAAAGATTATTTGCGGGAATATAAGCGGCACTACGGAACCGCGTATGATAAAAAACAGCTGAAATGCGTTGGGTTTATCGCGAACAATCATAAGTGCCTCTAATGAATGTGGTTCTATTGGTTAATTAATCATGCAACTGTCTTATACCAATTCCGTTAATTTAGTGGCCAATTTATTGGTGAGGAAAAACGGGTGAGAACAAGACATTTATTTACGTATATATACCCATAATCAATGGAAATGCAGGTTTTGTAACGATCTAAAAACCAATCTACTGCGTTGCGCTCAATTCCAATAGCCAGCTATTGGTCAATCACGCGCCTTGTATATCGAATTTTATATCATTTACAAATTTCCGCATTTCCAATGGTCACGGGTATAGTTATTCTACATAGAAAATAAATAACGCAGTTATCATTTGTTTTAACCATCAAGAATAGTCAGTTAATTATCGGAGTTGGTATTGGCTAGAAACGCATCGAAAGAGTCTTCGTTCTTCGCTTCTAAGGCTTGTTGTTGCCTTAAGGACTCATCGCTCGCTTGTTGCAGCTGAGTGCTTACGGCGCTCGACAGCTCAGTGTTTTTGAAATATGCATGATGATTTTTTGCTTGAATTAACATTGAGTCAATAAATTCACTGCCGTTGTTGATGGCCTTTATCGCCATCGCCGATGGTGTTAATTCACTGTCAGTCACTTTGTTTGATTGTGTCTTAAGCGCATCAGCGTAAGCGAGGTTTTTTGTAGATAAGGTCGTGTTAGTTTTCTCATGTGCCTTATCTAGTAACGTGGCCATAGGCTTTATGTCGCTTAACAGTTGCTGGGCAGCGATAGTGAAATCGACAGCTTGACCATTTATTACAAGTTTTAAATCGGGCTTGCGACCTGCTAAAGCAACCAAATCTTGATTGTTCTTAATCTCAGCGTTTTCTAAACTCGTCAGTTGTGGGCTGTCTGATAGCAAACAATACAGTAAAAACGCGTCAAGAAAACGGATCTGCTGGGCGTCAATGCCTACAGGTAAGTAGGGGTTGGTGTCTAAAATACGAACCTCAATGTATTCAACTCCATTGCTTTTTAACGCGCTCAGTGGTGTTTTCCCCGGTTGAGTAACCCGCTTTGGGCGAATTTCGCTGTAATATTCATTTTCAATTTGCAGAATATTGTCATTGAGTTGACGATATTCACCGTTGACTTTAATACCGATTTTCTCATAATCAGGATAAGGTTGAGCCATCGCTTGTTCAACACCTTGAATGTAACTGTGAAGGTTGTTGTAGCTAATATCTAGATTTTCCTGCGCTTTGCTCTGATAACCCAAGTCGCTCATTCTCAATGACGTGGCATATGGCAAGCCAAGAGTTTGTTGACCCAGCTGTTCTAATTTGTGGGACTTGTTGGTGCCGACAAAGCTATTATCTAATGCGGGTGAGGCACCAAATAAATAAATCAGCAACCAAGAGTGACGGCGAAAATTACGGATCAAATCAAAATAACATTGTGACTTAAACGCTTGAACATCGCCTTTAGCGCCCAGAAGTTCTTGATAATGAGGCCAAAAATCATCTGGCATCGAAAAGTTGTAATGTATGCCTGCGATTGATTGCATAGTGCGACCGTAACGGTGGGCTAAGCCTTGACGATAAACTTGTTTCATTTGTCCAATATTACTTTTTCCATATTGGGCAATAGGAATACTTTTATCTCCGTTTAACTTGCACGGCATACTGGCTGGCCAAAGGTATTCGTCTTTAAGATGGCGCAAGGTAAAGTTATGCAAATCATTTAGGTAGTCTATGTTGTCATCGACTTTGTGAAATACAGGCGTTATAAACTCTAGCAATGCTTCTGAATAATCGGTGGTGATGCTGGTGTGAGTCAGTGGCGACCCAAGTGCTTGTGGATGTCTTGTTTGAGCCACCGCTGCTTGGGGCGTAACGCGCAATCCTTCCTTTTCAATGCCCCGCTGAATTTTGATAAGAAAGTGAAGACTTTTTGGATTGTTGAAACGTTGCAAACGGATCTGTATTGGATCAGACAAAGCATTACCTTTAATTTATGGGGGCATCGATAGAGGGGACAAGCGTTGTCGCTGATTTTTAGCGACAATGAACAATCTTATTAACTAAAATGTTTGGCGTGAAAACGAAGGTGTTCTTCAATGAAATTGGCAATGAAATAATAGCTGTGATCATAACCTTCATGCAGGTTTAATTGTAACGGGTAGCCATTAGCATCCGCCGCCGCTTGCAAGACTTCTGGCTTTAACTGCTCAACCATAAAGTCATCAGCCAAGCCCTGGTCAACTTTAGCTGGCACAAACGATGTTGCTCGGCGCATTAACTCGCTCGCGTCATGGTTGCGCCATGTATCTGTGTCTTTGCCTAAATAAGCACTAAAGGCTTTTTGTCCCCAAGGACAATTCATCGGATTAGCAATAGGGCTGAATGCCGACATTGAGCTGTATCGTTGTGGATGTAACATGGCGATTGTTAACGCGCCGTGTCCGCCCATCGAATGCCCTGATATCGCACGTTTGTTAGAGACTGGAAATGTCGCTTCTATTAATGCTGGCAACTCGTCAACTATATAGTCATGCATTTGATAATGTCGATTCCAAGGTGCTTGAGTCGCGTTTACATAAAAACTCGCGCCCTGACCTAAATCATAACTGTCGTTGTCTGCAACTTCTTCACCACGGGGGCTAGTATCAGGCGCGACAATCGCAATGCCTAATTCGGCCGCTATGCGCTGCGCGCCAGCCTTTTGCATAAAGTTTTCATCGGTGCACGTGAGCCCCGAAAGCCAGTATAATACAGGCACTTTATGGCTGCTAGATGCTTGTGGTGGCAAGTAGATTGCAAAGCGCATGTCGCAGTTTAACGTTTTGGAGTGGTGGCTATATTGCTTGTGCCAACCGCCGTAACTTTTGTTGATACTTAAATTATCAATGGTCATTGCCATTCCTCTAAAAAGCGCCCTTATCGGGCGCTTGAAACTCTATTACTTGAAATGTATTACTTGTCGAAATGTATAACGCTGCGGATACTTTCGCCTTTATGCATTAACTCAAAGGCTTCATTAATGTCTTCAAGAGGCATTGTATGGGTAATAAAATCACTTAAATTAAACTCACCAGCTAAATAACGCTCTACGTAATCAGGCAACTCTGTACGGCCTTTAACACCGCCAAATGCCGAACCACGCCAAACTCGCCCAGTCACTAGTTGAAATGGTCTGGTTGATATTTCCTTACCCGCGCCGGCTACGCCGATAATAATTGATTCCCCCCAGCCTTTATGACAACACTCTAATGCCGAACGCATAAGGTCAACGTTACCAATACATTCAAACGAGTAATCCACACCGCCGTCAGTTAACTCAACGATAACGTCTTGAATTGGTCTGTCATAATCTTTCGGATTAATAAAGTCAGTAGCACCAAGCTTTCTAGCCAGATCAAACTTACTTTCGTTAATGTCGATGGCAATAATACGACTTGCTTTTGCCATGGTTGCACCGATAACGGCTGAAAGACCAATGCCGCCAAGACCGAAGATAGCAACCGTGGCGCCTTCTTCAACTTTTGCGGTGTTCATTACCGCGCCCATGCCTGTGGTCACGCCACAACCTAATAGGCAGACTTCTTCTAATGGTGCATCTTTGTTAACTTTGGCTAACGAAATTTCTGGCAATACTGTGTATTCAGAAAACGTTGAACAGCCCATGTAATGGAAAATTGGTTGTCCGTCTTTGTAAAAGCGAGTCGTGCCATCAGGCATTAAGCATTTGCATTGGGTTTCACGA
>JABSRV010000187.1 GCA_013214905.1 Psychrobium sp.
GATGAGGGTATTTCTAAAATCAACAGTGCGCCCCTGACCATCGGTTAAACGGCCTTCATCTAATACTTGCAGTAATATATTGAAAACATCGGGATGTGCTTTTTCTACTTCATCAAGTAATAAAACTGAATAAGGTTTGCGCCTAACGGCCTCCGTTAAGTAGCCGCCTTCTTCATATCCGACATATCCAGGGGGCGCGCCGATTAATCGAGCGACAGAATGTTTTTCCATGAACTCTGACATGTCAATTCTTACCATGGCATTGTTATCATCGAACATGTAATTAGCTAATGCCTTACATAGTTCGGTTTTACCAACTCCCGTTGGTCCTAAAAATAGAAACGAGCCAATGGGACGATTGGGATCTGACAAACCAGCCCGTGAACGTCTTATTGCATTAGAAACAGCAACCACCGCTTCTTCTTGCCCGATAACTTGCTTATGTAAGAAGCTTTCCATTCGCAGTAATTTGCCTTTTTCACCCTCTAGCATTTTACTCACCGGAATACCGGTGGAACGAGCAACGACTTCTGCTATTTCATCTGCCGTTACTTTATGCTTTAACAAAGTCATTTCTTGCATATCAGCTTGTGAGGCCAAATCAAGTTCTCGTTCAAGTTCAGGAATACGGCCATATTGTAATTCAGACATCCGGCTAAGATCACTAGCTCTTCGCGCTATTTCCAAATCTTGCCTGGCTTGCTCTAAATCAGTTTTAATATTTTGCGTGCCGGACAAAGAGGCTTTTTCGGCGCGCCATATTTCATCTAACTCTTGAAATTCACCTTCAAAATTTGTCAAATCATTTTCTAGCTTCGCCAAACGTTTTTTAGAGCCGTCATCTTCTTCATTAACTAAGGACTGTTGCTCTAACTTTAATTGAATTATTTTTCTCTCTAACCTATCTAATGACTCAGGTTTAGAATCGATAGCCATGCGAATAGCAGATGCGGCTTCATCGATAAGATCGATTGCTTTGTCGGGTAATTGTCGACCGGTAATATAACGATGAGATAATGTAGCGGCTGCTACAATGCCCGGATCGGTAATTTCAACGCCGTGATGCAATTCATAACGCTCCTTTAAGCCGCGTAATATCGCAATAGTATCTTCAACACTAGGTTGTTCGACGAGCACCTTTTGGAAACGACGTTCTAACGCCGCGTCTTTTTCAACGTATTGTCGATATTCATCAAGGGTGGTTGCGCCGACACAATGTAAGTCACCTCGCGCTAACGCTGGTTTTAACATATTGCCAGCATCCATCGCGCCCTCAGACTTACCAGCTCCCACCATGGTATGAAGTTCGTCGATGAAAAGAATAATCTGCCCTTCTTCTTTGGCGACCTCATTGAGTACACTTTTCAAACGCTCTTCAAATTCACCACGAAACTTGGCACCAGCTAGCAAAGATCCCATATCTAATGACAACACACGTTTATTTTTGATGCCTTCGGGCACTTCACCATTGACAATGCGCTGCGCTAGTCCTTCTACTATGGCTGTTTTACCGACGCCAGGTTCACCAATCAATACCGGATTATTTTTGGTGCGGCGCTGTAAGACTTGAATGGTACGACGGATTTCATCGTCTCGCCCAATGACGGGATCTAAACGTCCCTGCTCTGCAAGCTCAGTTAAATCCACTGTATATTTGTCTAGCGCTTGACGCTGATCTTCGGCGCTAACATCGTCGACCTTTTGCCCACCGCGAATTTTTTCAATCGCCACCTCGACTAGTTCAACCGTTAAGCCCGCTTTAACTAATATTACTCCTAACGCGCCCTTGTCATTTAGTGCCGCTAAAACAAATAACTCACTTGATATGTAGCGGTCTTTGCGTTTTTGCGCCAATTTGTCACAGACATTAAGCAAGGAGATCATCGCGTTTGATAGCTGAATATCACCGCTAACGCCTTCAACACGTGCTAATCGGTCGAGTGATTGCGAAATGCGACTTCGAATAGTGCCGATATCACTTTTACATTGCTGTAATAAGGCGCGAATACTGCCACCTTCTTGATTCAACAACGCGGAAAATAGATGAATAGCTTCGATAAATTGATGATCTCGCCCCAAGGCGACGGATTGAGCGTCGGAAATGGCCAGTTGAAATTTACTCGTGAGTCGATCTAAACGCATTGATAGTATTCCTTATTTATCTTCTATTAATAGAGATGGGCACTATTTTTACGCTTTCAAGGGGTAATTAATATTCGTTTAGCTTAACCAAATTAAACTGGCCATGCGCCCAGTGATACCGCTGCGCCTGTAAGAAAAAAATAACTCCTGCTGTGTATAGGTACAATAATCTCCACCACTAATATCAGTGATGCCTAAACGAATAAGGCGTGCCCGCGCCAATTGATAAATATCAGCGAGGTATTTACCATTGTTAGACAGGAAAAACTTTTCATCTGATGCATTATTTTGACAGAACGCTTCGAGTACATCACTGCCAACCTCAAAATATTTAGGACCAATTGCCGGCCCCAACCATGCCATGAGTTTATGCGGCGGGATAATAAACTGTGCCACCGTATTCTCAACAATGCCATTAGCGATGCCACGCCAACCGCCATGTACAGCGGCGACTTGGTGCCCCGACTTATCACACAATAATATAGGTAAGCAATCTGCGGTCATTATCAAACACACTTTATTGGGGATTGAGGTAATGACGGCGTCGGCGATTGGGTGACTATCAATTGCTGTTGCTTGGTTAAGATGATGTACAACGGTGGTATGTCTTTGGTCGCACCACAAAGGAGATTGCGGTAGATGTTGATTTAGCTGCGCTCTATTTTTTAAAACAGCGATCTCGTTATCGCCGACATGCTGTCCTAAATTATTACTGTCAAACGGCGGGAGACTAAAACCACCAGCACGGCAAGTAGATATTGCATGAACATTACTGGGAGCATGCCAATTGGGGATAATCATCATGCTTCCTTGTTAATGGCAGTGTTATCACACCGCCATTGAGTTCATTCAACTTATAAACCTTCAGACTTAGGCTGATTTTCTAGCGTATCTTGTCTCAGTAACTGAGTCATGCGAACCATGTCGGCAGGAATAGGTGCCTGCCAGCGCATCATTTCACCTGTAATTGGGTGCTCTAATTGTAACTTAACCGCATGAAGGGCTTGACGCTTAAATCCTTGCATCTCTTCTATTAATTCAGGAATAGAGTTTTTAACCGGCTTTGGACGACCGCCATAAACTGGGTCACCTAATAAAGCATGGCGCATGAAAGACATGTGCACGCGAATTTGGTGAGTACGGCCAGTTTCTAAGCGAAGTCTTAGGCGTGTATGCGCGCGAAACTTCTCGGCTATGCGATAGCGCGTAATAGCTTCTTTACCATCAGCATCTACGGCCATATGAGTACGCTTAGTTGGATGACGAGCAATCGGGGCTTCAATTTTGCCACCAGCGGTCATTTGGCCAATAGCGATAGCTTCATATTCACGAGTAATTTCTCGTTTTTGAATCATTGCTACAAGTTTGGTTTGAACGCGAATAGATTTCGCAATGACCATTAGCCCCGTCGTATCTTTATCAAGACGATGCACTATGCCAGCTCTTGGCACAGTTTCTATTTCAGGGTAATGATGTAATAAACCATTTAATACAGTGCCATCTGGGTTACCTGCACCCGGATGCACAACTAAACCCGCTCGCTTATTAATAACGATTAAGTGCTCGTCTTCAAACACAATGTTTAAATCTATATCTTGTGGCTTATGGCGCTCTTCCATTTCCATTAGCGCATTAACGACAATAAGCTCTTCACCTAGTACTTTAAATCTAGGTTTGGTGATGACAACGTCGTCCATTGTTACATAGCCAGCTAAAATCCATTCTTTTAAACGGCTACGTGAATAATCACTAAATAACACGGCGATAACTTGATCTAATCGTTGGTCACACTGCTCGATGTCGACCGTTGCTGATAATTGTATGGCTTGATTCATTTAAATATCTACTTCCAGGGAACTAATGGGCAATGAAATAATCAAAAAACCCGCGAATAAGTGCCTATTGTATCTTTTATTTTGCTTCAGCTTAATAGATACTTGTCGATTCTGTGAGGATAATGAAAAAATGATGTATAAAAAACGTACCCTTTTACCAATTTCGGTTGTTTTGGCCCTAACTTTGGGTGGTTGTGCCCAAACGGTAGAGCAACCACAGATCACTATTACCGCGCCTGAGCAAATGTATTTGCAAGCGCAAGAGTCGTTAGACAATGGTAATTTACTAAAAGCGACCAAGGTTCTAGAAAGTTTAGAGTCACGTTATCCTTTTGGACCACAAGCAGTGCAAGTGCAACTTGATTTGATTTACGCGTATTATCGCCAATCAAATGATGATCAAGCATTAGCGACCATTGACCGATTCTTGCGTTTAAACCCAACGCATGCCGACATTGATTATGTGTATTACATGCGCGGTTTGGCTAACATGCAATCGGATCAAAATTTATTTCATGACATGTTAAATGTTGACCGAAGCGATCGTGACCCACAATTTGCGGCTCAGGCATTTAAAGATTTTAGTTTGCTGATATTAAGCAATCCAAACAGTCATTATGCACCCGATGCACAAAAGCGTATGATTGCGCTTAAAAACCGTTTGGCTAAACATCATTTGTCAGTGGCTAAATATTACGTTGAACGTCATATTTACGTCGCGGCAATTAACCGATCGAAGCAAATTCTTGAAGGCTTTAACGACACAACGTCAACTAAAGAAGCTTTAGAGATTATGCAAACATCTTACAAAGCGTTAAAGCAAAATGACTTGGCTGAAAAGACCGCTAAGGTATTGGCACTCAATTACCCTAACGGCTAATTAGACATAAAGAATGATCAAAAAAGGGTATGCATTGCATACCCTTTCTTATTTAACATCTCTTTTATTCTAAAAAAATTAACCACGATAATAACGTTGCTTGCCTTGAGGTAAGTCAATAATATCCAATGCTTCTAATGCAGCGCCAGACAAGGTTAATTGTCCCATGTGTGATACATCAAACAATCCAGCGGCAGCGCGCGTATGTAGATGCTCTTTTCTCACGCCCAAGCTATACCCCTGCTACTTAAAAATGCAGGTTTCACGTATTTCCAAGTGGCATGGGTATTGTTGCACCGGCATTTCATAGCCAGCAAAAGGCACCATTTTTCCGCCGGCTTCAATATGGAGGTCCTAGCAAGGTGTTTTAAGTAGTTGTTGATCGGTTTGAGTCATGATTGCTCCGTTCACCGCACGATAAGAGGGGGTAGTCAAGAAATTACAAAAGAGAGAAATAGAGAGTAATCAACAAAAGCGACGCCTGGTAACTTTTGCTGATCATTTAGAGAGTAGAGCTAGGGTTAGTCCTTTTGACTAGTCATTTCTTTTGGCGCAGCGCCATTACTGGCAAAGTATTCTTTGGTTAATTTAAATACCACTGGACTTAGTAACGCAAGAGCAATCAAGTTAGGTATCGCCATTAACGCATTCATCGTATCGGCAAGTAACCAGATAAACTCTAGCTAACCTGCGGCCCCTATTGGTACAACCAGGATCCACACAATACGGAATGGGATAATTGCTTTTACACCAAACAAATACTGAATACATTTTTCACCGTATACGCTCCAGCCTAAAATAGTAGTGAACGCGAACACAGTTAACGAAATAGCCACTAAATAGTTACCGCCGGGAATGGCACTGGCAAACGCTCTGGACGTTAACTCCGCCCCCGTTGCGCCAGATATCCATTCCCCCGTAACGACCATCGCCAAACAGGTAATAGAACAAACAATCAAGGTATCAATAAATGTACCTAACATTGCAACAGGACCCTGCGCAACCGGATTATTGGTTTTTGCAGCCGCATGAGCGATTGGCGCACTACCCAGACCCGCTTCATTAGAGAACACACCACGAGCCACACCGAACCTGATCGCAGCCCAAACAGCAGCACCAGCAAAACCGCCTTCTGCCGCCCTCGTTGTAAATGCGCTTTTAATGATTAGCGCGAAAGCCGCAGGCAATTCAGAGATGTTCATCGCCAACACAACAAAACCACAACCAATATAGAAGTTCGCCTTTAACGGGACTAACTTATCAGCAACATCACCAATACGCTGATGCCGCCCATTAGTACTAAACCAACTAACACCATCATCACAAGGCCAGTAATTAATGGGTCAACACCAAAGCTTGATTCAATCGCGTTAGCAACTGAATTAGCCTGTACCGTATTACCGATACCAAAACCAGCGATTGAACCAAATAAGGCGAACGCAGTACCTAACCAAGCCCACTTTTAGATAGGCCATTTTTAATGTAATACATTGGACCACCGCTGTGATTGCCATTTTCGTCAACTTCACGATAACGAACGGCTAGTACAGCTTCAGCGAATTTTGTCGCCATGCCTACTAACGCAGTACAGCACATCCAAAAAAATGCTCCTGGACCACCAAGAAAGATCGCCATAGCAACACCCGCAATATTACCTGTACCTATGGTGGCGGATAATGACGTCATTAACGCATTAAACGGACTAATTTCACCTTTCGCGTCTTTGCTCTTGTCTGGAATACGACCACTCCAGAGCAATTTGAAACCGGTGCCTAGCTTAAGCACTGGCAGAAACTTTAACCCTACAGTCAAGAACAGCCCAACACCTAGTATCATTACCAGCATGGGAACGGCCCATACCAAGCTATTGATGCTAGAAATTATTTTTGTTATGAATTCCATAATAACCTCATTCGTTTGTTATATTTTTTTTGAGTATCAACTTTCATCGATATTTTTTAGGTAATCGAAAACTATTTTTTGTTAACTTAATATTTCCAATAGGAAACTAAATAGCCAATACGGAAACAATCATCAACCTTAAAACCAAAGTTTGTTGACTGAATTTAAACCAGATAAAATTAAATAACATAAAAACAATTAGTTACCAAGACGTCCTACCACGCTAC
>JABSRV010000188.1 GCA_013214905.1 Psychrobium sp.
GGTAGGGAAGCTTAGCCAAAAGCAAAGCCAGCGATGACCCATTGGAAGTCAGATCAGCCCATAGTAGTCTGAGTAGGGGAAAGCCTTGTACATGGCGAAGGAGCTGACAGTTATATCTGAATTGTAATAGAAACATGCACCGGACATATAGGGCTGGGTAATGCATGAAAACTGAATTGCAATTCGTTACATTCAGGCGAAGCTGTGTCGGTAATCGAATGTCGCTGGACAGAGGAACGAAAGGAAGATGTTTTATTATCGGGCACGTGAAGGCAAAGCCTGCACGAGTGAATATATAACTGAAGAGCCGGATGCGGTAGTTCCGCACGTCCGGATCTGTGTGGGGTCGGCTCAGTAATGGGTCGCTCTAGCACGATGGCATCAAGTAGTATTTCACAATCGAGGTAGTAGAATGGAAAAGTTGTTTTCATACGGTACGTTACAAATGGAATCTGTCCAGAGAGAAACGTTTGGACGGGAATTAAAAGGCGCAAAGGATATCTTAATTGGCTATGTTCTTTCTGACGTCAAAATTAAAGATCAAATGGTTATAAAAATTAGTGGAACAGATGTACATCCCATTCTTAAGTACACTGGTAAAAACTCAGATGTAGTTGAAGGCATAGTCTTTGAAATCACGCCTTCTGAATTGAGCCAAGCCGATGATTACGAGGTTGAAGAATACGTACGAGTGGAAGGGGAATTCAAATCCGGTCAAAAAGCATGGGCATATATTTGTGCCGCTAGCAGCAAAATCAATGCCTAACAAAAATCTAAATCGGCTGGCTAACACTGTTGCTGTTTTGCTGAAATGACAGCCAAAATAGCAACAGCACACCGCCGGTTAGGTGCGCGTTGAGACTGTATATTTCACACACAAGACGCGTTTTCATGCGTAAATAAATCAAATTTTAAAGGCTGTATATCGTCAATGATTAATTCTATCGCCTGTTATGCATAAAGGATGTCATGTGAAATTTTTCGGGATGTTTATTTGATTAGTCAATATTAGTTTGGCTAATCACTCTTTGGCTTCAGATGTAGTTAAAATTCATGCTCCAGTGATAGAGTCATTCAACCGCACTGAACTTTGGGGCGGTCAATTTAAATATTTAGGCGATGCTTTGGGAATTGATTAGTTTAACGCTTTTTGAAAGGAATATTATCGAGACGTTCGCCAGCAGACTAAATGGCATTAGTGTTTGCGATTGTCAGAGAATGTTTAAGAGTGTGAGAACGTGTATTGCTACAAATGTTTATTACTCATTGAAAAATAGGTAAATATCAACTATTGTTTTGATACTTTAAGCGATGGGTTGTGAATGATGTTATAAACGTCATGAATCGAGCTGGGACCTAAACCAAGGGCACAAATTATGGAGATATCAAATTATACGTGGGAAATTTATATTGTAGGGATGCTGATTTGCTTTGGTGGTGTATTAGTTAAGAAGCGTTGGGTTAATTCTTCGGCAGATGTTATTTCAAAGACCGAACGTCTATTTTTAGTTAGTGGGATTTCGGTTTGCGCAATTGCAGTTGCCATTCTTTGTTTCAATTATAGTTATGATTTTTCAAAGTTTATTTCTTAAAAATAATTCTTACCGGTCATTTAGGTGTCTTTATCCAATGGAGTATGGTTGAAATGGTTTCATTTACGAAAATATGGGTGCTTAGTATATCTAGCTCGCTGCTGTTAATAAGCGGCTGCGTTAGTGCACCTACCACTCAAATTTCAGCGTTTGCAAACGCAACAACGGCTATTACTGAAAGAATCGATGCGGTTATTGAAGAATATAATAATACGGCACTCAATAGACAATTCATTAGTTATGCATCGTCGTATCAAGGTGAGCACGCTCAACACTTTTCAAGTGACGAATTAGCTAAAATAGAAAAACCAGTTACCGTGAAACTGCAACAGTCGCTAGCGATATATCGCGCGAATAAATCACTAGGCCAATATTCAAACTCATTAAGCCTACTCGCCACTTCAGATTCAAGAATAGATATAGATGTAGCTGCTACTAATTTATATGGCGCCATGACAAGTTTGAATGCTCAATACAAAACGATAAAAGAAACCGACGAAGACTTATTTGATACCGAAAATTTCGCCATGGCTTCTACGCTCATTGCGGAAATTGGCAGTGTTATCATTGAAGAAAAAAGGCGACTCGCTATCAAAAAAATTGTCATTGCGGCTAACGACAAAGTGGCGGTGGTATGCGATGAGATAAACAATCAACTTAAAATTGCCGGTATTGAGAATAACATCAGCGCCTCAAGGCAGTATATTCTTACTGAAGAGGTTAAAGAGTATAAGTCGCGCGCTAAAAGGCGCACTAAGCTTGCTTGGCGTGCCTCAGAAATAAAGCGCTTGTATGAGCTGCAACAAGCTGTATTTAATTCAAAACTGCTGATTCAAAATAGCCAAAAGGCTATCTTAGCGGTTAAAGAAGCGCATCAAGTGTTAACTAAAGAGCTTCAAAACGATAAATTTACCAGTGCATCAATTACCTTAGCCATTGGGCGACTCAAAGAGCTTGATAGTCACTACGATGATTTTGAAGGACTTTTGTTAAGTTGCAATAACATTTCGAAGAATGAAAACGGCGTGCTAAGTTGCGACGATAAATAAATCTACACCTTTTTTCTTTACCTAAAAGGATAATCTATATGTCAGATGAAACGATTCGAAAAAGTTTGGTCGATGCCATTAATGAAATGACACGCTTGCTTGAGGTATGTGTGGACTCAAATCAAGAGTTTGCGCTTAAAATAAAAATAAGAGAGTTATTTCAAAAGCTTGACCGAGTGATAGTGACCACACTTAACGCGGGAACCGTAGAGTTTGATGACGCACTTAGCGCCCTTCAAGAATTGACAAAGCAGGCCAAAGAAGCCAAAGATGACCTTGAAAAAATTGCAAAGGCTATCCAAAAAGCGAGCGATGCCGTCTCCAAAGTAGAAAAACTGGTCATCGGTGTTGTTGGCATTTTAGCCATCATATAAAAATCATAAGAAAGGAACAATTTACGCTTAATCTTTAAGGTACAGGCATTGATTTGTTCAGTTGCCGTTGCTAGCAGTCAGGCGGGGAAATGACATTAACCACCAAACAAGGTTTCGAACTTAAGGGCAATTGCTACCAACCACAGGGAGCTTCAGATAAAGCGGTACTGTTATTACACCAATGCAATGTAGACCGCTCAATGTAAAACGGCATTGGTCAAGCGCATAAAGACAAAGGATTTCATGCTTTAAGTGTTGATTTTCGATGGTTTGGGCAAAGCGTCAAAGGTAAAATTGATATCAAAGAACTGGCCAAATTATCGCCTACGCAACGACAAAATCCTTGGCCAATGATTATGGAGCATAGGCCAACCGATGTGTAGCTGGCCTATGATTTCTTACCGAAAAAATAGGGGGAAATGGATTTGTCGGTGTGGTTGGGGCGAGTTGCGGTGGCCGCCAAGCACAAATTTTAGCGCGAAATAATCCAGTAAAAGCACTCGCTTTCTTTTCGTCTGCGGTAGTGAGTCAAGATGATGAAAAAGATAAGGCAGACTATCAGGCGACACTAGGGGAAATTGCGACGCTATTTATTTCGTCACAGCAAGACGGTACATTTGCTGGCACTCAAGAATGTTTTTCACTCAATGAACATGCGGCCTCTACTTTTATTTCTTATAGAAGGAAGCGAGCATGGTTACCCTTTATTGAAACAAGACAAGAATTTAGTATCTTTAAAGCAAGTTACCGATGAAGTTTTTTTATATTCCTGGTGTTAACAGCGACGGTCTTAAATCGCTATGGACACCAAATGTACGCTGAACAGTAGTGACCGAGCAAGGATTTGTTGGCGGCGCTGTTATTCCTGAGGCCTTTGATGATAGCGCTATCAAGTTGGCTGAGTTAAAAGCAAATGTGCTCAAGTCAGGACAAGTGGGCGTGCTGGTGGGCAATAACTTTAAGTCAGCGATGCTATTGGCGCCATTACAAGATATCAATCCAGATACTGGTTTGGCGCTGGATTATCGCCAGCTCTCAACCCTTCTAGAAGAAAAAATACATGATAAATACGCCAGTGATAGCATTAATATTCGCATCGTGGGGTTTGCTAAGGTTGTCGGTGACTTAATTGATGGTGCGCCACAAGTGGTCGCTTTCTTCTTATTAGCGGTAATCATTACCCTCGTATTGTTATGGTTTTACTGTCGCTGTATTCGCAGCACCATCGCTGTTCTATCGTTTTCTATTTTTGCGGTTGTTTGCCAGCTAGGCATATTAAATGTGCTGGGTTACGGCATTCATCCATATTCAATGTTGGTGCCATTCTTGGTGTTTGCTATTGGGGTTAGTCATGGCGTACAGATTATCAATTCGGTGATTTACCATGCGGACACTGGTGCAAATAATATCGACGCGGCAACGCTGGCCTTTCGCTCGCTCTATTTCGCCGGTATCACTGCTCTGGCTAGTGATGCTATTGGTTTTACTACCTTAATGATTATTGATATCGGGGTGATTCAAGAGCTTGCTGTGGCCGCCAGTATTGGTGTTGCAGTGGTTATTGTGACTAACTTAGTCGCGCTGCCTATCGTCATGAGTTACATAGGGGTATCACCAGCTGGTTTAAAATATGCAACAAAGAACAAGCAAAAAGCGGGGCTTGTCGAACGACTTTTCGCCAACTTTGCTAAACCATTACTGGCTAAAATAGCCTTGCTGGTGGCCGTTATTCTATTATTTATTGGTTTGTATTTTTCTCAATTTATGAAGATTGGCGATTTAGACCCTGGCGCACCAGAGCTGCGTGCCGATTCACGTTATAACCGTGACAATGCATATGTCGTGGCCAATTATAGCGCCAGTACCGATTTGTTTGTGGTGATGCAAAAACAGCGCCGGACCAATGTACATCGGAAAACAACTTGTTAATGATGGATCAATTCCAATGGCACATGAAAAACATTAGTGGTGTACAGGATGTTAAATCGGTTGTTGATGTCTCAAAATTCGGTTTGTTTGGCATGAATGAACGGCCATTAAAGTGGTTTGGTCTTAATCGCAATCAATTGATGACCAATGCGTCGTTATCTAAAGTGCCAGGCGGTTTGATAAACCAAGATTGTAGTATGGCGCCAATTTTAATTTTTTAAATGATCATAAAGCACAAACCTTACAAAATATTGTGGCGGGCGTGGAGCAATTTATTGCACAAACGCAGCCTAAAGAGATCGAGTTTTTAATGGCCGCAGGTAATACAGGCATTGAGTCGGCGACCAATACCGTTATCTCGACTGCGCAAACACAAATGCTTTGGTGGGTATATGGTGTAGTTATTTCATTATGCTTATTAACTTTCCGTAGTTTTCGTACGGTGAACAGCATCATGGTGCCACTGGTTTTAACCTCAATACTTAGTCCGGGACTCATGGGGGTTTTAGGCATTGGCGTCAAAGTGGCGATCTTGCCAGTGATTGCTTTGGGTATTGGTGTTGATTACGGCATTTATAGCTTTAGTAAAGTCAATGAAGCATTAAAACAAGGAAAAAGTCTCTATGTCACTTATCGCTACGCGCTTAATCAAACAGGCAAGGCGGTTGCATTCACTGGCATAACACTGGCAATTGGTGTCGCTACCTGGGTGTCTTTATCGATTGAATTTCAAGCAGACATGGGCTTATTGTTGACCTTTATGTTTATTTGCAACATGTTAGGTGCATTAACTTTAATTCCGGCCTTTGCTTGGTTATTGAGAATGGGACCAACGAACACTCCTCAACTAATAACGAAAATGATCAGCATAACGCTGGGTCGTTAAACCAAACAACAGCGGCTGTTAATATTCAAAGCGGCAATTAATATAGGGAATAATAATGAACATACAACAACTAATCGACGCTGATATCAACAGCTTAGGTGACAGTATTGAGTACAGTTTGTCCAAGTATGGCGACAATGCGGCGTTTAGCTGCTTGGGACAAACGCTGTCATATAACGATATTGAAGAGAAATCTAGGGCACTGGCGTGTTACTTACAACAAAAAACCGATTTAAAGCCGGGCGATAGAATCATTATCCAATTGCCTAATCTTAATCAATATCCTATTGCTGCCTATGCAGCTTTGCGTGTTGGCCTAGTGCTGGTTAATACTAATCCGTTGTATACACCGCGCGAAATGTTGCATCAATTTAAAGATTCTGGCGCGAAAGGCATTATTATTCTTGCTGACTTATTGTCTAAACTCGCGAAGGTACAAGATCAAACGGCCATTGACACTGTCATTGTGACGCAAGCAACCGACTTGCTCACTAATGATGATAGTGTTAGCGAACATGGGGTAAGTTTTAACAATGCCATGACCATTGGTCGATCATTAACGTTGCAGCCTCGTCCCGTCATCGCGCTCGATGACGTGTGTTTGTTACAATATACCGGCGGTACTACTGGCGTATCTAAAGGCGCCTGCTTGACCCATCGCAACATTTTAAGCAATGCCACACAAACATTAATTTGCTTAGAAAAAGGCTGTAAAGAAGGGCAAGAAACCTTTATTTGTCCGCTGCCGCTTTATCATATCTATGCCTTTACGGTTAACATGATGACATTCTTTAGTCGTGGCAACCTTAATGTGCTTATCCCTAATCCTCGCGATTTAGACGCCTTTGTTGGCGCGATAAAACCCTTTAAATTTACAGGATTCTCTGGCATCAATACTTTGTTTATTGGTTTGTGTCATCACCAAGGTTTTAAAGATTTAGATTTTAGTCATTTTAAATTGACCATTTCAGGTGGCACGGCATTAACCGCAGCTGCGGTGCTTATTTGGCGTGAGGTAACGGGGTGCTCTATCAGTGAAGGTTATGGATTGTCTGAAACCTCACCGGTGGTTTGTCTGAACGAACCAGGTAATGAGCAAATCGGTACCATTGGTAAACCCGTGGCTAATACGGAAGTC
>JABSRV010000189.1 GCA_013214905.1 Psychrobium sp.
GTGCCAGTTGTGCAATGGCAATGCCATTACGATTGTCGGTATCCCAACCTGTACGAATCTTTAGCGTCACCGGAATATCTACCGCGTTGACTACGGCGTCCAAAATCTGTTTTACCAGAGCTGGGTTTTGTAGCAAAGCTGATCCCGCTAACTTTTTGTTCACCTTTTTCGCAGGACAACCCATATTAATATCGATTATCTGCGCACCCTGCGAAGCATTAAATATTGCAGCTTGTGCCATTTCCTCAGGATCACTCCCGGCTATTTGCACGCTACGTATTCCTGCTTCATCAGTATGGCTCATGCGATGCATTGACTTGCTGGTGCCCCACACCTTTGGGTTCGATGAACACATTTCCGAAACGGTCATTCCGGCGCCAAGTTTAAAACAAAGCTCGCGAAATGGTTTATCAGTGATACCGGCCATTGGGGCTAAAATGAGCGGATTGGTTAATTGGTACTGACCAATCTTCATACGATACTTACCTCTGTCTCGTCAGGGCTGCGTATAATACGCATTTTTAGCTGAATTGAAAAGCTCAATATTTAACCAAAGGGCAATTATTTAACTTGACTGTACAAAAATGTGACTTTAAACCGATTTACGGTTATTTTTTTAGCAAACTTAGACTACGTATACGATAGGCTGCTGAAATTTGTAAAATAAAAGAGTTAAAAGTTCGAGTTATTATGAGAGTATTTTGTTAATGAGAAGTAACCAGGCTGGCTGGTTACCTCTATTATTACTATTTTTTAATGCCGCTTAAGCGGATCCATTCGTCTTGCTCAGTCGCAGGATCCATGTCAAACCATTCGCTGTAAACGTCAATCAGTCTATTTGCTTGTGACGGCAGCAAGCCCGATAGTGATAATGGCCCGCCAGATTTCACCAATCCTTGCATTAAAGGCGCTAAGTCTTCTAATGGCCCAGCCAAGATATTAGCCACTAGTACGTCAGCGATGATATCGCTTGGTTGATCTTGCGGCAGGTATAATTCAATTTGATCAGCAACGTTATTACGACGTGCATTTTCTTTACTGGCTAAAATAGCCTGTGGATCAATGTCGATACCAATAACGCGTTTAGCGCCAAGTTTTAATGCTGCTATGGCTAAGATGCCAGAACCACAACCAAAATCGACTAACGTTTTTCCTTCCAGATCTAAGCCGTCCAACCATTGCAAACATAATGCAGTGGTAGGGTGGGTGCCAGTACCAAAAGCTAGGCCTGGATCTAACATTACATTGACCGCTGTAGGGTCTGGTACGTCACGCCAGCTTGGGCAAATCCACAATCGCTTGCCAAACTTCATTGGGTGGAAATTTACCATCCATTCACGGACCCAGTCTTTGTCTTCCAGCGGCTCAACTTTATGGGCAAAGTTTTCACCCAGTTCAGGTTGCTGGCGTAAAAAGTTCATGACGGCGCTCATGTCTTGCTCACCTTCATATAAGGCAACAATGTCTGTTTCGCCCCATAAGCGTGTTTCACCAGGTAATGGCTCAAATACTGGATTGTCTTTTGCGTCAAGGAAGGTGACCGATAGCGCGCCACTGTCGGTGAGAATGTCGCCTAAGTGTTCTGCGTGTTCACTGGTCGAATTGATTTTAAGTTGGATCCAAGGCATAAGCTGATCTTCAATATAATAGATAATTGCTCGAATTATACGTTATTGCAGGCAATAAAAAACCAGCACAAGGCTGGTTTTTTTTATCGGTGATTGCTGTTAGGGCAAACCGATTAATTCATGCCTAGTTTTTTCTCTAGGTAATGAATGTTAGCGCCGCCATTTTGGAAGTTTTCATCGTCCATAATTAGCTGTTGCAATGCTGTATTGGTTTTAATGCCGTCAATATATAATTCAGTTAACGCATTAGCCATGCGAGCTATCGCAATACCACGATTTTCACCGTAAGTAATTAGCTTGCCGATCATTGAATCGTAATGAGGAGGCACTTTGTAACCTGCATAAATATGCGAGTCCCAACGAACGCCTAAGCCGCCTGGCGCGTGAAAACGCTTAATTTCACCAGGTGAAGGAATGAACGTGACTGGATCTTCAGCATTAATACGACATTCGATAGCATGGCCACGAATTTTAACTTCGTCTTGAGTCATCGATAATGGCTGACCAGCGGCAACACGAAGCTGCTCTTTTATCAAATCAATACCAGTAACCATTTCTGTGACGCAATGCTCTACCTGAATACGGGTATTCATTTCAATGAAATAGAATTCACCGTTTTCGTATAGGAACTCGAACGTACCTGCGCCGCGATAACCAATATCAACACAAGCTTTAGCACAACGTTCGCCAATGAAGCGGCGTATTTCTTCGGTAATACCCGGAGCTGGTGCTTCTTCAACGACCTTTTGATGACGGCGTTGCATCGAACAATCACGTTCACCTAAATGGATTGCATTACCTTGACCATCGGCCATCACTTGAATTTCAATGTGACGAGGATTTTCTAGGAATTTTTCCATGTACAATTGGTCATTGTTAAAACAGGCTTTCGCTTCTGCTTTGGTGATCGCAATGATTTCAACTAATTCTTCTTCATGGCGTACCACGCGCATGCCACGACCACCGCCACCGCCAGACGCTTTAACGATAATCGGGTAACCGATGCGTTTAGCGATCTTCTTGTTAAGCACATGATCGTCGCCTAACACGCCGTCAGAACCTGGTACGGTCGGCACGCCAGCTTTTTTCATCGACTCAATAGCTGAAACCTTGTCACCCATTAGGCGAATAGTCTCTGGTTTAGGGCCAATAAAAATGAAACCTGATTGTTCAACTTGTTCAGCAAAATCAGCATTTTCAGCTAAAAAACCATAACCCGGGTGAATAGCTACCGCGCCACTAATCTCTGCAGCACTGATGATTGCAGGGATATTTAAGTAACTGTCTGCGGCTGGCGCTGGGCCAATACAAATAGTTTCATCAGCTAACAATACATGCTTAAGATCTCGATCTGCAGTGGAATGAATAGCAACCGTCTTAATACCCATCTCTTTACAAGCACGTAAGATGCGCAGTGCAATTTCGCCGCGATTGGCGATAATGACTTTATCTAACATAATGGTTGAATCCTATTCGATGATAACTAAAACCTGATCAAATTCTACAGCGGCAGTATCGTCTACTTCGATTGCAACAACAGTACCGGCTTTTTCAGATTCGATTTGGTTCATCATTTTCATTGCTTCAACGATGCAAAGAGTATCGCCAACTTTAACTTTGCTACCAACTTCTACAAATGGCTTAGCGTCTGGTGACGCGGCGCGGTAGAAAGTACCAACCATTGGAGATTTAACTTGAAAGCCAGCAACCACAGCAGGGGTGGCTGGTGCAGCAACAGCAGCAACTGGTGCGGCAATAGCAGCTGGTGCGGCAATAGCAGCTGGTGCAGCAACAGCGACTGGCGCAGCAACCATGGCGATAGGGGCTGCGCGGCTGATGCGTACTGATTCTTCACCTTCAGAAATTTCTAATTCAGTGATGCCAGATTCTTCTACTAGCTCAATTAATTTTTTTATTTTACGAATATCCATGATCGTTCTCTTCTTTTAATCAGTTTGTGACTGCAACAAATGCGCAGCAGCCGCTTGTAATGCGTATTCATAACCCTTAGCACCTAAACCGCATATCACTCCGATTGCTATATCTGAGAAATAAGAATGATGGCGAAATGCTTCACGCTGATGAACATTAGATAAATGAACTTCAATAAAAGGAATACTGACTGCTAAAATTGCGTCGCGCAGCGCTACACTGGTATGTGTAAACGCCGCAGGATTAATGATAATAAAATCCGCATCAGTTTGATGAATGGCATCAATTAACTCGTGTTCGGCATTTGACTGAACATGGCTAAGTTCTAAGCTCAACGATGTTGCCTGTAAAACTAGGCCTTCAACGATTCGACTTAGCGTTTGCTGACCATAAAGGCCTGGCTCACGACGACCCAACATGTTTAAATTTGGACCGTTAATCAATAAAATTCGTTTATTATCGCTCATCTTGCAGGTATCCTCTGAGTATATCTTGAATCTTGCTGTTAAATAGTAAAGTCAGTGTAACGACCTTATATTTGATAGGCAAGTTGCAAAAATAACTTTATCACCGACATTATATACATTTAGCGACAGTTAGCAGCAAAATACTGGTCTTATCACCTAGCATACCCTTTTTTCCGATGAAAAGTTATTTGTTCGATTTTAGACCAAAATAAAGTAAATGATCGTAAGTAATGATAAAAAACAGGTTTTTTAGTTAATTATCATCGATAACGGGACGATTAATAATGCTGTTTAGGAAAGGCAATAGTAAACTTTGCGCCTAACATGTCTGAGTCTTCGATAGTCATGTTGCCCTGATAACCTTTAATGACATCTACGACCACTGCCATGCCAATACCTTGGCCTTGCTCTTGCGTGTCTAATCGTGCGCCGCGCTGACTAATTTGTGCTCGCGCACTTTCTTCAATGCCAACACCGTTATCTTCAATAATCAGCTGTAGTTGTTGTTCGTCTTCCACCACACTAACTTTGACTTCACCGGCACCATATTTGTAGGCGTTGTCCATCAAGTTACCTAGCATTTCTAATAAGTCTGCTTGATCACCTTGAAAGTGGCTGTGTTGGTTGATGCGTATTTCACACATCACCGCTTTGTCTCGATAGACTTTGTCTAAGGCATTTTTGATTTGCAGTGTATGTTCAAGAATATTAACACGGGTAATGCCAGTAACCTGTTGGCTAACGACGGCTCGTTGTAATTGATAACGCACAATTTGATTCATGCGCTGACTTTGCTCACGAACAATGGTTGTTAAGTCGTGGGTAGGCTCGTTAGCGGCATTACTTAACACCGCTAGGGGGGTCTTTAGGGAATGGGCTAAATCGCCCATGCGTTGATGGTAACGTGTCCGTTGCTTGCGTTCGCTGTCAATAAGGCGATTAAGATTACCTGTTAATCGGCTTAATTCACTTGGGTAATTACCACTTAACGCATCAATGTTACCCTGCTCAATGTCTTTTAATTCTTGTGCCAAGTCATGCAGCGGTCGTAAACCTCTGCTTAATAAAACGTGTTGCATTCCTAATAGTAAAATAGCAACAACCGCTAACCATAACCATAGTTCTGTGCGGTAACTACTGATGGCGTTCACATAAGCAATACTGTCTTCCATCACCACAAAGGTATAGCGAAAATCTTTACCATCACTTTCCTCAACGGTGCCATAAGTAGCGACAAAGAACTCAAGGCCAACGAAGCTATTATCTATTTCAAATGTCGATCGGCCTGGACGCTGTGGTCTTGCTGAATTTGGTGATATCGTCAACGCAGAACGCGAGCGCCATAGCTCAACCCCCGAACGATTCAAGACATAACCATAAAGCCCAGAACTGGTTTCGTTAAATCGGGGTTCTTGCTGATAAGCAGGTATGTCTAGCCTATTGCCTTGTTGTTCTGCGCTAGAGATGAGGCTTAGGATATGTAATTGAAGTTTTTCTTGTTCCGCGGCTTTTAGTGCGTTGCCAAAAGCGGAATCTAAGATGGCGGCAGTAATACTAAAAAAGACCAGCATCAAGATACTGGCCATAAATAATATGCGCGCACGAAGCGAATATTGTTTCAAAAGGAGAGCTAACCTTTAGCCATTAGCAATGGCAGGATTAATACGATAACCACGTCCACGAAGCGTTTCAATAGGTTCAAGTGTATTGTTAGGGTCAATTTTTTTACGTAAACGTCTAATGAAAACTTCGATGACGTTTGAATCTCGATCGTAGTCTTGATCGTAGATGTGCTCGGTTAAAACTGTTTTTGAGATGACTTGATGCTGGTGAGTTAGCAAATATTCCATCACCTTGTACTCATAAGCCGTTAATTCAACTTCGCTGCCATCAACTGAAATAGATTGGGCGTTTAAATCTAAAGTTAATGGACCAAAATTTTGAGTCGCGCTAGCTAAACCGACACTGCGGCGTAATAGCGCTTTAACGCGAGCCAACAGTTCATCCATTTCAAATGGTTTGGTTAGGTAGTCATCGGCACCTGAGTCTAAGCCAAGTACTTTTTCTTGCCATTGGTCACGAGCAGTAAGAATAAGAATAGGAAAATTCTTTTCTAAAATACGTAATTTTTTAATGACTTCAATGCCATCAATCTTAGGTAAACCAAGATCTATTATCGCTAAATCGTATGGGTATTCAGTGCCTTGATAAAGTCCGTCTTCACCATCACTGGCGCAATCAACGGCATAACCTTGTTTTGTTAAACTGTTGCTAAGCTGCTCAAGCAATAATGGTTCATCTTCAATGATTAAAATGCGCATAGTTATCCTTTATGGTGTCCCTAAACAAACTTCTTATGGTTTTTTATCTGTGATACGACTTGTTTTACTATTAACGTAAACAGTTTTCAAGCGGCCATTCTTTAATAGCATTTTCACTTTGAATACTTTGGTGCCACCAGCGTTGATTTGTTCAACTTTCAATAATTTTTGTGCTTTATATTTTGATTGAACTAGCTTTGATGCTTGTCGTTCGTTGACATCATACGCTGCTACATTAGCGATAAAGCTAAGTGTGCAGATTAAAGCGAGCAGTCTTAATTTATTTACTATCATTTTCATTCTCGAATACTGATGTTTTCACATACACATTAGCATCAAATTGGAAATTGCGATGTTATAGGCTAACTCATCACAATGATTCATATAATAGCCAAAATCCGTTGTCGGCTGGAATAAACAACTTCTCAATATATTAGCACGAAGCTGTCTGTTCTAGATATGTTTGTATGCATACCCATGCCACTTGTAAATGCGTGATTTCAGCGGGAATTTCTCAGGTAAGTAATCACGGCGTTACATCAGTTTGAAAGGCAATAAGCATTCCTAAAATGATGTGCCTTGTGCTAACTCACCTGAGAAACTCTGAA
>JABSRV010000019.1 GCA_013214905.1 Psychrobium sp.
CTGGGGTCGACTGGAATATGCAATGGGATTTGCAAACGGGTGACATAGATTGGAAGGTTAGTCTCGATACTACTTTCTTGCTGAATTTCAAAGAGAACGGCATTGACTACACGGGCACTATCGATGGCAATAATGGTGCTTATTCAAAAATTAAAAGTAATTTAAGTGTCGGGGCTAAAATGGGTGCTTTATCACTTAACTATAGCGCTCGATTCTTAAGTGGTATGGAAGGTGAAGATTATGGTACGCCGTTTACTACGAGCTCTGTGGTTTACCATAACTTGTCCAGCGCTTATTCGTTTAATGATGACATTACCTTTACGGCTGGTGTTAATAACTTATTCGACAAAGAGCCAGAGCCAGTGCCTAACGGTAATGCCGCAGGCACGGTGCCAGCGGTATATGACATTATCGGGCGCAGCGTTTTTGCCGGCGTTAACGTAAGGTTTTAATCGTTGACTATTAAGCCCCGCATCGCTGCGGGGCTTTTTTTTACTTACGTGCCAGCTACTTGCCGTTCATGTTCCACAGCACGCTTTGCCCTGCTGCTCATTTTAATGAAGGCTATTTCTGTTCAAATTGTTCAACTAAGCGATCCAGTGAATCGGCTAGTTGATTTAATGCATTTGAGTCGTCAGCAAGTTGCTGCATCGTCATATTGTTCTGCTGCGTGCTTTCATGCATTTTAAGCATATTGCTAGAGATGTCAGACATGCTAGCCGATTGCTGCTTGGTGGCACTAGCCACGCTGTTATTGACCTCAAAGATAGCGTGCACTTGCGTTTTATTCGACAATAACAATTGTTCTGTTTGCGCAAATGAGTTGGATGCTTCTTTTGATTGCCCCATGATCAAATTCATTTCGGTCACGGCAGCATTTGAGGTCACTTTTAACTTGTCCATAATAGCGTATATTTCGGTAGTTGATTGCGCAGTTTTAGACGCCAAGTTGCGCACTTCATCGGCACCTCCTGCAAAGCCACGACCATGTTCGCCTGCTCGTGCGGCTTCAATGGCGGCGTTTAAGGCCAACAAATTTGTTTGATCCGAAATTGCCTTAATCACCCCCAGCGCATTAACAATGGTGTCGGTATTGCTGGTTAGGTTTGCTATCACACTTGAAACATCTGCGATGTTAACCGCTAAGCCATTAATGTCTATTTTGGTTTTATTGATAACAACGCCTACTTGCGAGTCGTTGTCTGCGATCTCTTGCGAAATAACCAGCGCTTGATCGGCATTGGTCGCCACGTCAGCCACTGCGATATTGATCTCATTGATAGCGTCTGAGATGTCTTGCACCCGTCTATCGTTATCTTGTGATCCTTGCAGTGTTTGTTGGGTTTGTTGTTGCAACGAAACAACCACTGATTTTAGTTCATGACTGCTGTGGGCAATTTGTTCAAACACTGCTTGCAGATTGCAGGCAAAGGCATTGTAACCTTTGGCTACTTGCACCAATTCATATTGCCCATGCTCGGGCAAACGATAAGACAAGTCGGCATCGCCCTTACCCAATTGGCTGAATAGTTTTGCTAATTCTAAAATAGGTTGGCTGATATTGCCGGCAATAAAAAATGCCACCAATGCCGATATCAACGCCACTATAATGGTGCAGATTAAGATCTTCCAGGCGGCTTTTTCTAGTGCTGCAAACATTTCATCGCTTGGCACTTGTGCCACAACATACCAGTCCATGCTGGCAATGTAGCTGCTCGCCACCATGATATCAACGCCGTCTATGGTGATATAAGCAAGACTAAAATCGCGTTCATTAAGTAACTCGCGCTTAACCTTATAGTTGTATAACGAAGTGATACTCGCATTACCGATAATAGAGCGGTCACGGTGCAATTGGACTGAGCCTTTGGCATCGACCAGGAACACAAAACCACTTTGCTCTAGTTTGACACTATCAAGTAAGGACACCACTTGCGCAAAAGATTTCGAAACACCAGACAATCCAATGTCGTTGTTTAATTGATAGTTAACAAATAAGTCGACCCTGTTACTGTCGGGATATGCATAAAGACTCACTTGCGATGCCTCACCACTAGCAATGTAACGATAATACCAACCGTCCACCGCATCGTCTTTTAGCACTCTTAAAAAGCCGTCTTGATTCCAGTATTTAGCGTTACGCTTATCAGAAAACGAGACATTGCTTAAGCCATAGTCTCGCGCCAAGCGGCCGAGTTTTTTAACCAACATCGCTTCGCCTGCTTTGTCGCTATTGCTCTTTGCCCAATGCAAGGTGAATTCGTCGCTAGCAATTTGTTTGGCTAACGCGCGCATGCTGCTAATTTGCTTGTCGATGGTTAAGTTGATTTGTTGTAACAAGCTAGGTAATTCACTGGTAATTACCCGCTGTTCGATAATGGTTTTCGCGGTATTTTGGCTATAGGTGCCAATAAGACTCGATGTTAATACAACGAATAACACCAAGATAAAAGTGATTTTTTGTTTGATAGATAAATTGAGCACAGCATTAACCTCATTACAGCAAACATCGGAGTTTTCGCAACAGGTTATGTCTGAGGACGAACTATCGATAATAGGGGGATATTTTTAGCGTATTTTATCGCTAATTCACCGATTATCAATAGCCCTAGGCGTTAACTCAGTAACTAAATGGCTAAGGCCTTGCAATAGTGTCATTAATTGACTGCTATTGAGCTAATTTAATGGAATAGGTATTATTTGTCGTCAGTCGATGTTTTGTCATCCGCTGGTTTGATATTACTCCCCAGATGATGCTCATGGTCTTTACTGACAAATTCACCTTCGATAATATCTTCACCCTGTTGTGGTGGTGGCGAAAAACCCGCATTAAACGAGCCTTGATTAGCCGCCATGCCTTTAATGATTAATTTGGCTAACAGATAGTTGGCAAATATTTTACGCGTCACTGGCGTTAAAATTAGCAAACCAAAAATATCGGTCATAAAACCTGGGGTCACTAACAATATGCCCGCCATCGCTAACATTAAGCCCTCGATCATTTCTTGACCCGGCTGCTCGCCGTTTTGAATTTTCTGTTGCGCCGACATCAAGGTTTGCAATCCCTGACTACGTACTAAAGACGCGCCAACGGCTGCGGTAAGTAAGACTAAGGCAACGGTGCTTAGTGCGCCAAGTTGTTCGCCAACAGCTATTAAGATTGAAATTTCAATCACTGGCACCACAACAAAAATTAAAAATAATACAATAAACACAACAAGCTCTCCTAAATTTCGCATTTCCTTAATTGTCATTGAAAGATTTAAGGAAAATATACTGTCTGTTAGGTATATTGGGGTAAAATAAATTTATTCAATTGCTGGTGCGTCAAATAAAGATGATAGAGACTTGTGAATTTATGCAGATAATCTGCAACTGCCCCAATAAAGAAACGGCAAGTAGCCTTGCTAATCGTTTGATTGAACTTAATTTAGCGGCTTGTGTCAATATCATCGAAAACGTGCAATCGGTATATCATTGGCAAGGCAACATTGAGCACGACATTGAATGCCAATTGCAAATAAAAACCGCTAGCACGCTGTTTGATGCCGTTGAGCAAACATTAGTTGAACTTCACCCGTACGACACGGTAGAAGTTATCGCATTGCCCATTATTAAAGGTCATCAACCTTACTTAGACTGGATAAGAGACAACGTAAAATCATCATGAAAAAACTAATTCTCGCGTTATTTTTACTCACCGTTAGTGTCTTAAACAGTGGCATGACTCAGGCTTCTGGCTTAAGTAACTTGTTTGGCCAACAGCCACAGTTTTTACCTGAGCAGCAAGCGTTCATCTTTAGCTTTGAGCAAAAGAACGAACTTGTCATTGCCCGGTGGCAAATTAGCGATGGTTATTATCTATATAAAGATAAATTTAAACTAAGCAGCAATAACGGCAAGATCAGTGACATTACCTTTCCTAAAGGCGTGATGCATGACGATGATTACTATGGTCCGCAAGAGGTCTTTTACAGACAAGTCGAAATTACCTTTAAGGTAAGCCCGAACACAATGCAGCACGATATCACCCTCAATTATCAGGGCTGCGCCGATGCGGGTTTGTGTTATCCACCAAACAGCAAGGTGTTATTTTACGATCCTAAATTTGTTCAACACACGGCAATTGATTCAACAACACTAAGCACTAATGATGACTATCAGTCTGAGCAAGACCATTTAGCGGGACTGTTGCAAGCAGATTCTTTGGCTTGGACTTTACTACTTTTTTTTGGTCTTGGTATCGGTTTGGCATTCACGCCTTGCGTCTTTCCAATGTATCCGATTTTGTCTGGCATTATTGTTGGCGCGGGTAATAAATTATCGACTAAACATGCGTTTGCATTGTCGTTTATTTACGTGCAAGGCATGGCATTAACATATTCTGCACTGGGTTTGGTGGTAGCATCTCTTGGTTTACAATTTCAAGCGCTGTTTCAAAACCCAGTCGTATTGGGCAGCTTAGCGATATTATTTACGGTATTCGCCTTGTCGATGTTTGGCTTGTTTAATTTTCAGCTACCCAGTAAATGGCAAGAAAAACTCAATGGCCTTGCAAACAAACAACAAGGCGGTCGTTACTCGAGTGTCTTTATCATGGGCATGATCTCGGGATTGGTTGCGTCACCTTGCACCACCGCCCCATTGTCGGGTGCGCTAATTTACGTGGCACAAACAGGCGATTTATTTCTTGGCGGCATTACGCTGTACGTCTTGTCATTAGGCATGGGCGTGCCGTTGTTATTAATGGGTATGTCAGGCGGTAAGTTATTACCAAAAGCGGGCGCGTGGATGGAAGTGATTAAGGGCATCTTTGGCTTTATGTTGCTGTCTGTAGTTATTGTATTGCTAGAGCGATTTGTTGATGCGTTATGGGCGAATTTAGCCTGGGCTGCATTGGTCATTATGTTTGCCGCTTATTTATCTCATCACAATAATTTGACCAAAAGCAGTGGCGCAAAAAGTGCGCGTCATACACTGTTAACCGTGTTGATTGTAGTCGCCACTTTGTTTGCGGCTAAACCTTGGCTTAGCAGCAATGTCACGAGTGAAAGCGTAAACAGTGAAGAGTCGGCGATCAGCTTTATTCAAATCAAAGGGCTAGCGCAATTAAACGAGCAATTAGCCTTGGCTAAAACAGATGGCGTACCGGTGATGTTAGACTTTTATGCCGACTGGTGTATTGCGTGCAAAGAGTTCGAACATCAAACCTTTGGCGATCCAATGATCAAGCCTATCTTGCAAAAGATGCGCCTGATCCAAGCCGACGTTACCGCGAACGACGCCTTAGACATTGCGCTGCAAGAGCATTATTCAATATTGGGTTTACCCAGCATTTTGTTGTTCAATAGCCAAGGTCAAGAACTTCGCGCTATTCGCGTGGTTGGTTTTCAAAAACCAGCACAATTTAAGAAGGTGATTGAGCAAGCATTTACTCAATATACCCGTTATCCTTGAAACCGCAGTTTTATTAAGAAATACGTCCTGTATTTCTCCTAAGGCCGCCGCGAGCGACGTTCAAAATATTTCCAGAATATTTTGTGTCGGCGGATTCGAATCACAATGACTTAGCTTTTACTGGCTAAGGGCTCAATAAGCTCAGGTGATTCGAATCTTGACGGCTTCACTGCAATTCCAATGATTTAGGGTATAGACTTTCTGCTATCGCCTCGATGAGCGGGGTTTGCTACAATAGCGTAACTTAATTTGCTGGCAAGCCTCGATCTACAATGAAATATAACGATTTACGTGATTTTATTAAGCAGCTAGAAAAACTAGGCTTGCTTAAACGCATTAGCCAAGAGATTGATCCCTACCTAGAAATGACCGAAATTAGCGATCGCACCTTACGCGCGCAAGGTCCTGCTTTGTTATTCGAAAACCCAAAAGGTTATAATATCCCCGTTCTGGCGAATTTATTCGGCACCACCGAGCGTGTTGCCCTAGCCATGGGACAAAAAGATCCGGCGGCATTGCGTGAAGTCGGTGAGCTTATGGCAGAATTAAAAGAGCCTGAGCCACCAAAGGGCTTCAAAGACGCTTGGAACAAACTACCAATGTACAAGCAAGTCTTGAACATGCCGACCAAACGCCTGAAAAAAGCGCCTTGTCAGGATATTATTTATACTGGTGATGACGTTGATCTAACCAAGTTACCTATTCAGCATTGCTGGCCAGGTGACGTAGCGCCGTTAGTGACTTGGGGATTAACCATCACCAAAGGTCCGCACAAAGACCGTCAAAATCTGGGTATTTATCGTCAGCAATTATTGAGCAAAAACAAATTGGTGATGCGCTGGTTATCACACCGCGGCGGCGCGCTAGACTTCCTAGAATTTCAAAAAGAGCATCCGGGGGAGCGATTCCCGGTATCTGTTGCCTTGGGCGCAGATCCTGCCACTATCATCGGCGCGGTAACTCCGGTGCCTGACTCGCTATCTGAATATGCCTTTGCTGGGCTATTACGTGGCAGTCGCAGTGAAGTGGTCAAATGTCTTAGCAACGATCTTGAAGTGCCTGCCAGTGCTGAATTCGTGCTTGAAGGTTATTTAGAGCCCGGCGAGATGGCGCCTGAAGGTCCTTATGGTGATCACACGGGTTATTACAACGAAGTGGAAGAGTTTCCGGTATTTACGGTGACTCATTTAACGCATCGCAAAGATCCTATTTATCACAGTACTTATACCGGTCGTCCACCAGATGAACCCGCTATTTTAGGCGTTGCTTTAAACGAAGTGTTCGTGCCTATCCTTAAAAAGCAATATCCTGAAATTGTTGATTTCTATTTGCCGCCGGAAGGTTGTTCTTATCGCATGGCGATTGTGACGATTAAAAAGCAATATCCTGGTCATGCAAAACGAGTGATGATGGGGGTTTGGTCGTTCTTACGTCAATTCATGTACACCAAATTTGTGATTGTCTGTGACGATGACATTGATGCACGTAACTGGGATGACGTGATTTGGGCGATAACCACGCGCATGGATCCCGCACGTGATACCTTGCTCATTGAAAATACGCCAATTGACTATCTCGATTTTGCCTCACCAGTGGCTGGTTTAGGCTCGAAAATGGGTATGGACGCTACTAATAAATGGCCAGGTGAAACCACCCGCGAATGGGGCGAGCCCATTGTGATGAGCCAAGAAGTTAAAGATCGCGTTGATGACTTATGGCAAGACCTAGGCATCTTCGACTAAATGTTAGCAATTGCAGTAGCTTAAGTATTAAACTAACGCTAACTGCGTTATTCTTATTCAAATTTAAAATATCAAGGTTATTTAATGTCAGAAATCAAATGTAGTATTGAAAGCTTAGAGGCATTTAATGACTCCGTTTATCATGTGATCTTAAACCCAGAACAGCCGTTCACGTTTGAGGCGGGACAATATTTAATGGTGAAAATGTCTGACGAAGACAAACGCCCATTTTCTATTGCAAGCGCACCATATGAAGGTGATTTGATTGAGCTGCACATTGGCGCGTCTGAGCGTCATAGTTACCCAATGCAAGTGATTGAACGTATGCAACAAGACGGTGAAATCACTATTTTGGCGCCACACGGTGAAGCACAACTGGTTAACGACAACCAACGGTCGCTTATTTTAGTGGCTGGCGGTACCGGTTTTAGTTACGCGCGTTCTATTGTGCAAGAGTTAGTCGCAGCGAACGATCCACGTAAAATATTCGTTTACTGGGGCTGTAAAGATCTAAGTCATATGTATCTGTATGACGAAATGAACGAGCTTGCGGCAAAGCATGAAAACCTAACGTTTGTGCCTGTACTTGAAAACGCACCTCGCGAATGGCAAGGCGCTAGAGATCAAGTACACAAAGCAGTGTTAAAAGATTTTTCTGATTTAAGTGATTATGAAATTTATGCCGCTGGTCGATTTGAAATGGTTGGGGTTATTCGCGATGCGTTTTTAGCCCAAGGCATGAAGATTGAGCATATGCACGGTGACGCTCTTCCTTATATCAAGTAAGGTTGCGAAGACTTGATTAGCCGCCTCATGTTATTGAGGCGGCTTTTTTATACCTGTGTGTGCATGAGTCATCAACCTGATGCTGATACTAACGCAAGTCGCTGCAAGCCCATCCAAGGGGCGCTCGGAAAAAGCATCCCTGCTTTTTAACGCTTGCTTTTAGCATTCACCATAAGCTTGTCTCATTGAGGATTAGCATTATTATCAGGATTACGCTCAACCTCAGTTCTTACATTAAACCAATAATCCGCTAATAAACTTATCCCGCGCACTAACATGAAGCCACAAAACGCCAACCAAAGTCCGTGGTTTTGCCAAGCTTGCGTGACATACCATAAGGCAAAAAATACAGTGGCCGCTAACAGCATCGAATTACGCATTACCTTGGCACGAGTCAGGCCGATGTATATGCCGTCCATCATAAATGACAACCAGCCAATAGCGCATGCGCCAATTAACCACGGCAAATATTCCAACGCCGTATTTTGCACATCGGCCAAGCTGGTTAATAGCCCTATCCAATGCTCTCTAAAGCCCCATAAAACGAGACAAAAAACACTGACCGTTATTAGACAATACGCAATGCTCGCGATTACTATCTGATCTATCTTACGTTTGTTTTTTTGCCCTTTCGCCTGACCCACCAACGATTCAGCAGCGTAGGCGAAACCATCTAAGCCGTATGAAGCAAACATAAAGAAATTGAGTAATATGGCGTTGGCAGCCACGGTGACATCCCCCATGCGCGCGCCACTAGCGGTGACAAACGCTAAACATAACTGCAAGGCCAAAGAACGAATGAAAATATCTCGATTTAAACTAAACAAGCGCGTTATCATCGCTTTTTGCAGACGCATAATACGGCGCCAAGCCATCGCTTTCGCTTGCGGCCACAAGACAAAACATAACAACAATAAGCCGCAATAATCCGCAATGACCGATGCCTTAGCGGCACCTGCAACGCCCCATTCAAACTCCACCACAAAGAGTAAATCTAAGGCGATATTAATCACGTTGATGGTAAACAGCTGCACCACCACCCATTTCACTTGCTGGCGCGCAACAAAGAACCCCAAGACGACCAAGTTGAGTAAAACAGCAGGCGCAGAAAATATACGGATCTCAACGTAAACCGCGGCGTAATGACTGACTTGCTCGCTAGCGGCAACGACATTGAGTGCCAAAGACAGCAACGGTTGATGCAATAACAGCAACATCAGCGCTAACAACAAGGCCAAGGCCGCTGAGTGAAAGAAATAACCCCATGCTTGCTCAGGTTTATTTTCACCTAGGCTTTGCGCGACGACACCTGTGGTCGACATGCGTAAAAATCCCATTAACCAAAACGAGATGCTAATAATCATTGAACCAACGGCGATGCCGCCCAAGTAATAGGCGTGATCTAGATGACCAATTACCGCGGTATCCACCAGCCCCAATAAGGGTGTGGTGATGTTGGACAAGATCATCGGCAAGGCTAATAACAATAACTTGCGCTGGTTAACAATGGAGGTGACAATGTGCACTGGTTTATTATTTCCCGAGGTCATTATGTGGTTTAAAGCGTTAATGCTAGCACTCGCTTTGTTTTCAACAAGCGCCTATAGCGTGGTCATTCTACAGTATCATCACGTCAGTAATACAACACCTGCGTCCACCAGTATTTCTGTTGAGCAGTTTGCGATGCATATGGCGCATCTCAAAAACCAAAAATACAATGTATTACCCTTATCGCACATTATCAAGCAGCTGAAAAAAGGCAAAAATCTGCCTGATAAAACCGTCGCTATTACCTTCGATGATGGTTATCTCAACGTATTAACAAATGCAGCGCCCTTACTTAAACAATATGAATTCCCTTATACACTGTTTGTATCGCCTAAAGAGATTTCAGCAAGACATAGCAATATGCTGAGCTGGGCACAACTTAAAGCCATGCAACAAGACGGTGTTGAAATTGCTAATCACAGCTTGACGCACCTTCACCTTAATCGACGTATTATGGTAAAAGCTCTGGTGCAGGAAAGTGAAGAACAAGACAAGCCGCTAGCCGATGATACTGAAGCAGCAGTAGAAACCCCAGACAAGGAAGTGCAGTCTACCGAACCAGTAACGATTGAAATACTCGAAAATCAAGCGCAGTGGTTAGCGCGCATTAGCAGTGATATTACCAGTGCCGAGCAACAAATTGTTGAGCACACGGGTGCTAATTTAAAAATGTTGGCCTACCCTTATGGTGAATATAATAGTGCGTTGCAAGCACTGGTTAAAAAACTGGGATATGTCGGCATTGGGCAACATTCTGGGGCGATATCAAGTAAATCAGACTTTACTGCGCTGCCACGTTTTCCGGCGTCTGGTCGCTATGCCAGTCTAAAAACCTTGAAAATAAAACTGCAATCACTGGCGATGCAGGTGCTTAGCTTAGGTAATGCCAATCCGCAACTAGATCAACATAGTGAGTCTAAATTCCCAAAACGTCCGTTATTAACAGTGAAAATCAATGTCAAAGACATCTTTGTGCAAACACTGCAATGTTACATATTAGGTGAAGCTGTAAAACCTCGCTGGTTAAACAAGCAACAATTTAGCATTAGCTCGCCAATCGATTTACCCGCTGGACGCTCTCGTTATAATTGCACTGCAAAAAGCCGTAGCAAATACGGATATTATTGGTTTTCACAGCCATGGATTAATCGCCACAATGATGGCACTTGGTATGACAACTAATTTAAATTGGTATAACTCATGATATTTATCGCTAACTTAGACAACTTACGTATGGCGCAAGCCTTTATCGATTACATGATGGGCTTGGGTATTAAATGTACCTTGCGCCCAGAAACAGACGGCTGCAGCATTTGGATAAGCAATAGCGATCAAGAAGCTAAAACACAGCATGAGTTCGCGTCTTTTATGCGCAACCCTAATGATGATAAGTATCTTGCGGCGTCATGGAACAGCGCCAACCCGCAAATATCTAGCGGCGGCAACAGTTCAGCTAACAATGCGTTGTTGGCTAATTTTTTGAGTCATGGCGGGCCTGTCACTCTGATTGTTTTTGGCTTAGCGTTGTTGATTTACCTCACTGGTTTTTTCGGCAGTCGGGTGGTATATGACGCATTGGCATTTTTTCAGCGTCTCGATAGTGAGAGTTTAATGCAAGCATGGCGACTAATAACCCCTGCGTTATTGCATTTTAGCTTAATGCACATTGCATTTAATTTGATGTGGTGGTGGCAATTAGGCGGCGAGATAGAACGGCGTTTATCGTCTGGCAAGTTATTACTGTTGTTTTTGTTAGGCAGTAGTTTACCTAATTTACTGCAGTTCTTTATTGCTGGTGCTAATTTTGGTGGCTTGTCGGGTGTGGTTTATGCGCTACTTGGTTACGTTTGGTGGTCGGCTAAGCTCAATCCAAAATCGGGTTTAAGCGTAGCGCCAGCGATTGTTGGGTTTATGCTGATATGGTTGGTATTAGGCTTTTTCGATATTTTTGGTCTGTCTATTGCCAATGGCGCTCATGTCGGCGGCTTAGTGGTTGGCTGTGTGCAGGCTTGGTTTGATCGTGACCGTAGCTTGCGTCACTTTCAACGCTAATTCTGTCATATTTGAGAACAGTGCTAGTGCACTGTTTTCAAAACTATTTCTAGTGATAAATATATTTTGTAAATAACAGCGAAACGGCTAACTCTTGGCCTGTTTCTTCCTTTAACAATTTGTTGATTGTATCAAGACAAAGATTACGAATCTCCAACTTTCCTGCTATCGACTTTATTTTAGATTCGCTTTGTTCACCCAAAACTTCCACCACGGCCGCTCTTAATAAGGGCGCATGATGTTCGATAATCGCGACATCATCGGGACTTTTCACCATAATTTCCATGGTAATTCGGATAAATCCCAGTTTTTTACCCGTGCCTATATAATTGGTGATGATATCGGGTTCAAAGCCGAAATAAGCATAATCAGAGCCTTCGGCCGAGTGTGAAGGTACGCTAAACCCAAGAATAACGCCGAATATTAACGCGTATAGTATTTTATGCATTTTCTTAATCCTTACAAGCCAACTATTTTTTTCATTAGTAATGATGTTAAAGGGAACTGCTATTTTAAGCAATTAATTCCCACAATTGAGTGATTTCCAACGCGTGGTCAAGCATAATACAAATTGCACCAATGATTAGGCCATTTTTCATGGTCTAAACGAATCATAGCTGTGTTATTTATTTTCTCAGTAGAACAACTACATATGTAAATAAATGCCTTGCTCTAATCCGTTTATCCTCACTACAAAATTGGTCACTTCATCAATACAACTGGTATAATAACTCGTCGATAGCTCAATGATTAATTTTGTGAATTTAAATAAACTTGCCCAACATGCTCTGCCCTTTGTAAATGGGTGCAATAATCACTGGTTAAACGCTAAAACCGTTGAGGTACGCGCTCTACCAAGTCACTTACAGCATTGGTTACTTGATAAAAATTCATTAACGCAACGGCTAATAGCGCAATGTCAGCAATTTTCTGTGCAAGTATTACAAAAAAAACTCGCCACATTAGCCAACAATGAGCAACACTTGTTTGATATGCAAACAACGTGCCTTAACAATAGCATCACCAGCCGTGAAGTCTTATTGTTATGCGACCTTATACCACAAGTCTATGCCAGAACATTAATCCCAGAACAAACAATGCATTACGCGAACAACCAACTGCAACATTTGGGCAATACCTCATTGGGCGAAGTCTTATTTCAGTCTCCTAATATGCGCCGTGGTGACATTGAAGTGACCTCTTTTGCCGTAGACTCTGACATGGCAAAATTTTGCCAGCCGTTAGCGTTGCCGTGCGAGCACGTTTTGTGGGCTCGTCGCTCGATGTTCTATTTAGATGATCACCCGCTAATGGTGTCTGAAGTATTCTTACCTGGCGCATTCGCTTATAACGACAATGGTGAGACTTCTAATTGAGAGAGCAGCCATGATAAATAAAAGCACCCTGATTGGTTTTACTCAATTAATGCGTTTAGACAAACCCATTGGCACTTTGTTGTTATTGTGGCCGACCTATTGGGCGTTGTGGTTAGCCGCCGACGGTTTGCCCGATTGGAAAGTCTTTGTGGTCTTTTCTATGGGCGTTTATTTAATGCGTAGTGCCGGTTGTGTCATTAACGATTTTGCCGACCGTAAAATTGACGGTCAAGTTGAGCGCACTAAAAACAGACCTCTTGCCACGGGCGTGGTCAGCAGTAAACAAGCCATCGCCCTGTTTTTTATTTTATTAGTGTTGGCGTTTTTACTGGTCTTAAATATGAATAATCTGACCATAGGCCTGTCGTTCGCGGCAGTAGCGTTGGCGGCTTGTTATCCGTTTATGAAACGTTATACACACTTGCCCCAAGTGGTATTGGGTGCAGCATTTGGCTGGTCTATTCCCATGGCGTATGCAGCGCAAAGCAATGCATTGCCAGCTGTTTGTTGGTGGTTGTTTGGCGCTAATCTAGCGTGGACAGTGGCTTATGACACATTTTATGGCATGGTTGATCGTGACGATGATTTAAAGATTGGCGTTAAATCAACAGCAATATTGTTCGGTCGTTACGACCGATTTATTATCGCGTTACTGCAAGTAATCACCCTTGGTTGCTTGTGGCAAGTAGGCGAACTTAAACAGCTTGGCATCAGCTATTTTGGCGCTTTAGCGATTGTGGCATTGTTGTTTGCTCATCAGCAATGGCAAGCAAGACTGAAAACCAGAGCCGTGTATTTCAAAGTTTTTCTAGCGAACAATACTGTAGGTTTAGTGATTTTTGCTGGCATCGCAATGGATTATTTGCTGCGCTAACAGCATGTCTGTTAGCGCAATAAGAACAAAGTCTAGTTTAAACTAACCTTAATCGTCGCCAATACGTTGGGTATTAACAACGGACTAATGATGGAAACTAACAGATCGACCTTTTGGGTGCCCGACTCATTTTCAATATAGCCTTGTTCTTTAAGGCCTGAGATAAAGGTTGATAGAACCTGCTTATCAAAGAACTCTGGCGCGTTAATGCCGTGTATTTTTGACAAACGCTTAGCCAGTGCATGACTGTCGTTACTTAAGGCGCCACGTTCAATACCCGGCTTTTTCTGCATGATCTTTAAGACAATAATGTAACGCTCTAATGTCTCCTGAATATGCTGCGCCATAATGACCAACTGGGTTCTGTTATCAGCCACCATTTGATATTGGTCACCATCGCGCTGCAAGATATTAAGATTGCACATCGCCACAAGAATAGTATCGACATAATCGGTTAACTGCTCTTGCTCAAAACCTATAAATAATTCATTTTTGAGCAAAGGATAAATTTTCTGCAACAACAGATCGATTTGCTGGCGGCTGTTAATGCCTTGATAAACAAATGCGGTGGCGATAAGCGATGGCACAGCAAAAAGATGCAAGATATTATTGCGATAATAGGTCATGGTGACTGCACTAGACACATCCAAGCTAACCACGGCACCTAATTCATCTTCTGCTACATTAAACTTATCTAACTCAATGGCATGTGATAACAGTTCGCTGCCGGTAATTGGCGGAATGGTCACATCTTTAGTGTAAGGCGCTTGGCGCAATAATTCTAGATAGAGATCAAGTTGCGACTCTAAGGCTTTCTTTTCAATAGCGCGGCGCTCGACACCTAACACCACTAACGACGTTAGCGTGATAGCGGTGACCGCAGCGGCGTTATTGATATTAACCATAATGTTATTGGCCAGATGATTAACCGCTGGCGTTAGCCACGTCGGTTTTTGGGTCTCGCTCTCACTAATAGAATCTTGCCAATCAGGGACTTGCTCGTTTAATACTTTGTTGATTGAAATAGGCTCGCCGAAATTAACGTAAGCACGGCCAAAGTTTTTCAGCTTTTTAAGCGTTTTAAAAACCTGCCCCATAGACTCTTTCTCTTTCGACTTACCCTTAAGCTCGTTGTGGTAGGTGCTTACTTCCATTACATGATCGTAGCCCAAATAAACAGGCACCAGCGTGATGGGCCTGTCGATGCCGCGCAATAATCCTTGCACAGTCATCGCGATCATCCCCGTTTTGGGGGTTAATAAACGACCGGTACGAGAACGACCACCTTCGGTGAAATATTTAACCGAATAACCATTGCTAAATAACTGGTGTAAATATTCTCTAAATACAGCGGCATATAGCTTGTTGCCCTTAAACGTACGGCGCATAAAGAAAGCACCGCCACGACGAAAAATAGGGCCAGCAGGCCAAAAGCTTAAATTAATGCCCGCTGCTATGTGCGGCGGCGCCATGCCTTGTCGATAAATGACATAACTCAATAGCAGGTAATCCATGTGGCTGCGATGACACGGCACATAAATTATCTCATGACCGTCTTGTGCCAATTGGCGCACCCGTTCAGCGTTAGCGATATTGATGCCTTTATAAAGCTTATTCCATAACCAAGACAACATGCGATCACCTATGCGCAGCAATCGTTCGGAATAATCTGCAGCAATCTCATTAACCATCTTGCTAACTTCGGCTTCGACTTGCTCTTCACTCAAGCGTTTTTGCTGACCATATTCTTGCATTACCGTTTGCAGCGACGGTGACTTCATCAAACGCTTATCAAGTGATTTACGATAAACAAGTTTAGGCCCCATCATGGTTTGCGTTTGACGATAAAAGTGAAAACGCGCTAAGCGTGACAATTTATGCGCAATTCGGTCATCACTGCCGTGTGCTTGCAACAATAAATTCATAGAAATTGGGCGACTAAAGCGTACGAAATTATCACGCCCTAAAAATAGCACCATTAAACACTTTCGCAGCCATGAAGCTTGGTCGGCTTCTAATACCGCCGCACGCACCGTATCACTTTCAGTTTCACGGCCTGGATCTCGCCCCCAAAATAGCGCGATAGGCACCAATTGGATGTCATTTTGCTGCTCTTCACGCAATAAATGCACAAATTGACTAAAACGCTCAATGAATTTTTCGCTGCCAGCGGCCTTGCCAAACAATGGCGTACTAGCTTGCACGCAGAAATAACGTGAAATGTATTGTGAACCAATCTTAATTTTTTCAGTTGGACTAGGCAGATTTAAACTCTGACAGATTCGTTCGGCGGCAATGAGATCTGTTACTGACTCGCTTCTTAATACGTAAACGATAGGTTTTTTGAGATCAATATTAAGTTCTGTGCACGGATCTTTGGGGATTAACTTGCTGCGCACTAACGCTCGAATTGGCCATCGTAAAATACTTACCCAACGAGAAAGAGACTCTGCCATAAAAAGAAACCTGAAATAAACGGAAATAAAATAATGTGTCTAATATAGCAAACTTCGTGAATTGCCTAAACAACTTGCCCTATTTTTTGTGTGGTTTTTGGTTATTTGTCGCTAACTTGTCGCGATCTTGAGAGTAAATAATTTTACTGGTGAAAACAGTCGCAAAAGTTTTACGTCTGAATTATAAAAGATGCTGTCAATCTCTTAAGCCTATCCAACAAGAATAGGCTTGGTGAGCCAATTTAAAAATTAAATGAGCAATAAGTGTTCTCTATTTTTTGATTAATACTTGCACAACCACGATTACTGTATACAATGACAGTTGTACTGTATGGAAAAACAGTTTTTTATTCCAATCCGTGATTAAGGCTCAGATATGAAAAAGTTAACCAATCGTCAAGCAGAAATACTGCAACTGATTAAAGACAACATCAATGTTACTGGCATGCCACCTACTCGAGCCGAAATTGCGAAACAACTTGGTTTTAAGTCAGCCAATGCTGCTGAAGAGCATTTAAAAGCGTTAGCCAAAAAAGGCGCCATTGAAATTATCCCAGGCACCTCACGCGGTATTCGTATCATAAAATCGGCGAACGACGACACAGACAAAGGCCTGCCGCTCATTGGTCAAGTTGCTGCTGGTGAGCCTATTTTGGCGCAAGAGCATATAGAAGCACATTATCAAGTTGACCCTAGCATGTTTCATCCCCCTGCCGACTATTTGCTGCGTGTTAACGGCATGAGCATGAAGGACATCGGCATCATGGACGGCGACTTATTGGCGGTGCATAAAACAAAAAATGTCAGAGATGGCCAAGTCGTTGTGGCGCGTATGGAAGATGACGTAACCGTTAAACGTTTCGAGCGCCAAGACAATAAAATACTTCTTCATCCTGAAAACCCTGAATTTACGACCATTGTTGTCGACCTTGAATTCGATTCAGTGGAAATTGAAGGTTTAGCCGTTGGTATTATTAGAAATGGAGCTTGGCAATGAAATCATTACACATCCAGCAACAGACGCGACAAAATGTAGTTGTTAGCTCCGGCTCACACCACCTTGATAAACAACTTGCTCATGGTGGTTGGCAGTCACAGGTTGTTAATGAGATTGTTAGCGATCATTATGATGACGAACAACTAGCGCTGCTCGCGCCAATGTTAGCGAAATTGAGCCTACAAGGCCGCTGGATTGTATTGGTCGGTGCACCTAAGAAAAACCTCAAGATGCTTACTCAGCAATATGGACTTGATAGCGCTAGAATTTTACTAGTGCACCCTAAAGATCAAACTGATGCGTTATGGGCAATGGAACAAGCGTTAATGTCTGGTAATGCAAGTGCAGTGTTAGGTTGGCCTGGCACTATAAATGCTCGTGATTTAAAACGCTTGCAGCTAGCCGCAAAACGTACCAGTGCCCTAGCTTTTTTGTTTAGTATTGACCATGCTAACAAACACGACGTCAAACTGCATTGTCATAACAATCAATTAAGTCAGCAAATTAATCTAAGTCACCTCACCAATTCATTTCATTAAATTGGGTTCGAGATAACTAAACGTTTAATTACAATAGTTGATAAGGAGAGATTGCGAGAGCGGCCGAATTAATCCCATTGGGCAACAGGAAGGTTAGATTTAATTCTTTGATTAACTAGGCCAACAATTGCTTTTTGCTGCTGTGTTGCATCTACGGGACAACAAATCCGTCCGTGTTCAAATCTGAAGTAACCCAATTTTTCTATTTTCAAACTCCCCTCAAAAAATATCTTGATGTATTTAGCGATTTGGGCGATTGACTCGCGAGCAAAGTTTTTCATTGTATCTTTACCTATTGAGTGAATTGAATTGAATTGGACAAAATGATGTCCTACAAAGTTCCACTATTATATCGTTTTAAATAGAAGCCTCAATAGTGGCGAATATGTAACAATTAATTCGTAAAACTCAATATACCCGTGCCACTTAGAAATGCGTGATTTCAGCAAGTCGAGAAGCGTACCAAATGCTAGGCATAATACCAATTCCGATAAATATGTGGTCTTGTTGTGCGCAGGAAAAATTAATTAGTACAAGGCGATCGATTGACTAATAGCTTGCTATTAGGATTGAGAGCAGCGATGTAATCATTGATTTCAACCAGGTCAAGTGATCAGATAATTGTCGGAATTGGTATAATATGTGTCGTTAAGTCATTCTCAACAAATATCTTATAACGACGCAGTTGGTCTCTTATCGCCTTGCCTTACGGGAGCACTGGTATAAATGTAACTGTTGCCAGCGCTAAGCCGCGAATATAGAATGAGGCTCGCGCTAATCATTAACCAACTATGGAATAGATCTTGAAAAAAATTCGGCAACTGCTCACTTCCCCCTATCACCAGATTGAAAGCAAGGCGTTATTAAAATTAGCCGCACCCGCAATACTAGCGCAGCTAGCTCAAATGTCACTAGGGGTGATCGATACTATTATGGCCGGACGATTTAGCGCCGATGCATTAGCAGCAATTGCGATTGGCGTTAGTATTTTTAATCCAATTCTCGTTTTTATCATTGGCATCTTCTTAGCACTAAGCCCAATTGTCGCCCAGTTTAATGGCGAAGGTAATCACACTGGAGTGCGCCAAGCTTTACAGTCAGGTCTAATTTTGGCCGTGTTAATGGCGATTCCAAGTGCACTTTTACTGCAATCTCTAGAACCTATATTGTGGGCTATTGGTATTACGTCTGAGATTATCCCATTAACCGTAGGTTATTTGGATGCGTTGGCATGGGGGTTAATTCCTTTATATGGTTTCTTCGCTCTACGATTCTTTAACGAAGGTATGTTTGCTGCAAAAGCCATTATGTATTGCTCGCTGGCGGCTATTCCCTTTAACGTTGTTTGTAATTATTGGTTTATCAATGGCGGCTGGGGAGTCGAGGCCATGGGCGCTGTTGGCGTGGGTTGGGCGACTGTGGTCGTTTGGTCGGTCATGGGGTTGTCGCTACTTACTTATACTATTTTCTCAAAACGTTATCAATCCCTCGGCTTATTTAAGCAATGGCTTAAGCCGCATTTAAGCCAATATCGAGAAATTCTGAAGATTGGTATTCCGATGGGTGTTGGATTGGGCATGGAAGTTGCCTTATTTGGTGCTGTTGGTTTAATGATTGGCCGTTATACAGTGCCCGATATCGCGGGACATCAGATTGCGCTAAATATAGCGTCGATGGCCTACACCATGTCATTGGGTTTGTCGGTAGCTGTAACCGCCCGTGTTGGTTATCACATTGGTAAAAAGAATCAACGACAAGCTCGAGATACCGGATATATTGGCATTGTTTTTGGGGTGTTTATATCTTGTTTTACGGCGTCAGCAATGGTGTTATTTAACCGTGAATTCGCCACTATATTTAGTACCGATGAAGTCGTTATTAGTATCGCGATGCAGCTCATTTTACTCGCTGCAGTATTCCAACTATCTGATGGTATTCAAGTTAACGCCAGTGGTGCATTAAGGGGTATGAAGGACACAAAAGTGCCGATGTATATCAGTACTATTGCATACTGGGTAATTGGATTCCCAGTAGGTTACGTATTAGCAGAGCACTTTAATATGGGCGTCTCGGGATACTGGATTGCGATCATCAGTGGCTTAACGGTCTCGGCCATTTTAATGACCAAACGATTTCATTATTTGGCTCGTTAGTCCAAATCACTAACGATTATTGTGAGTGAACCCTATTACGACCTTGTTGCTTCGCACTGTAAAGTCGCTCATCAGCAAGGTTTACTAAGGCTGTTGCATCCATTTTTTTGTTGAGTTCTGCCACACCAAACGAGCAGGTAATATTTGCGACCACTTCACCGGTCTTTTTATCCTTAATCTTTAGTCTTTCTATCGATAGTCGTATCAGCTCAGCGAGTGAATGTGCTTGTTGCAAAGAGCCTTTTGGCACTAAGATAATGAACTCCTCGCCACCAAATCGAAAAGCCATAGCACCATCGGCACTGGCTGCCGCCAATCTTTTAGCAACGATCTTCAAAACTTGGTCGCCAAGTAAGTGACCATGTGTATCATTAAATTTCTTAAAATGATCGATATCGGCGATAATTAGGCACATATTCATGTCTGGTAAGGCTAACAAGCTTTCCATTTCTTGATCGAAAGCACGTCTATTTAGCAAGCCTGTCAGTGCATCGTAAAGCGCTGCCTGCTGACTGTCTGCTAACTTAGCACGTAAAGATTTTATTTCTCTTTGCGCTTTCGTTAATGAATCACCAAAATTTTTCGCGCTATCACGCATTATTTGAGATTTGGCCACCAGCTCACTAACAAGGCATGCAACATTGTCTTTTGAGACATTATGGCTGTCCATGCCGGATAATTCGTCATGACAAACATCCATTGCATTCTCGAACTCTTTAGCATTTTTTTTACTGCTACCGATAGACTCACTTAATTTAGAAACCATCGACTCAATGCTTTTTTGCAGACCCTTACTTTGTACTTCTTTCTCTGTCGATACGTGCTTGTCGTATAACTGATCTGCGCGAAACTGTGGGCAGGTATTGTATAATTTTATTGCTGAGTCTAATTCTTTATTCAAGGTAGGAACTTCGTTAGAAGCGTAGGTATACCACAAAGCATAATTTACCGGATTGACCGGTACATTATATTTCATCATCAAGGGAATTGTTTTCTTAAGTGTTGCCACTGAAGAGTCAAATATCACATTTTTAGCCATTACCTGAACATCCTTGTTATCTTACCGTGAATTCAATTTTCGTTAAATATGAGGAACCATAGTAAGATGATTCCATGAGCTGTACAGCTTTTTGATAGCTATTAAGCGCACCGCTTTGCTCGCCTAACTCTTGTTGTACCAGTGCCAACTTGTGTAGAATCACAATACTTGGCTTAATGTCTACTGCTTTGCTTAACCATTCTTTGGCTAACGGCCAGTGACGTGACTTCATGAACAGTTGTGCAATGACTTGCATTAAATCCACGTTCTCTGGATAGCGACTAGACAATGCGATTAATTGCTCGCTAACACGTGCCGACGCTTCCTCATCAACTGATGATAACGCAACAATTAGTGATTTATTGGCCTGCTTAGTCAACTTTTTGAATAGCTCTTTTTCTATTTCGTCAAATCCGTTTAACTCGATAGTTAATTTAGCATACTTTGCAAACATGTCGATATTATTACGTGTTTTTCTGTCTAATCCTTTGTAATGATTTTTAAGGCTATTCAAACCATCTTTTGCTGCCGCAGTGAGCAATCCGCTGTCGCAATCGTTTTGTAAGTCTATGCATTGTTGCTCGTCAATGACAGTTTGTTTTAACAACAGTGGCAGTAGTGGTTGCAAAAATTTCCACTGTTCGAAATGGGCATATACCAGATAGGTAAATCGCATAATCTCTATTTTTTTTAATGTCTTACTATCTTGCTCTTGCATCCACTGTAATGCACTATCAAATGCTTTGCTTTCAATTTGTAACCGCAGTCGCGTCGACTGTAAAGCCAAGCTATCAGCGTCTAAATCACTAGCAGCCGCAAGGTAACTATCGCGCTTTTCAGTATTGCCCAATCGCTGCGCCGCATTGGCTGCCGTTAAGTAATTCAACAACGGTAAATCACTAAACTTAGCATTCTTAACGCTGTTCATTTCAGCCGCTATATATTGACCACTGGCTAGCTGTAATACGCTCTCTAAGGTTTTTTGCTGGGCAATGCGTTGCCGACGCCCACCAAACCAGTGGCGCGTTCGCCCCCACATGGTCAAGATATTAACCAGTCCCCACTCTAGGAACTGTAAAAGCGCGTAAAAGACTAATATCACCATCACCATAACGACTAAGCTACTTTCTATTGTCCAATCGTTTAGGGCAATAAGCACATAACCTTTTTGATCTTGCAATAATGGGCCAACGAACAATCCAGCAAAGATAATAAGGATTAAAATTAATAATCTAACCATGATTACAACTCCGCGTCGTCATTAAAGCCGAGACTGCGTTGACGCATTTTCTGAGCAATAGTGTGCGTACTTTGTAAGTTTTGTGGGTAGCTAATATTGATGGTGCTGTCTTTTAATGTATTGAGCTCATCTAATACGTATTTAGTCGTGCTGTCTTGCTGATCAAAAAATTGCTTGATCCAGCGAGTCGATTGCGCGATTGCATTATCAAATGGCGCTTGTTGTTGTCGATATATCGACAATTGCGCTTGTAACAATTTGGCTTTTAAATTTTCTTCTAAATACCATTGCTGCTTCGGTGACATTAACGGCTCGACACTGCTTGAACGACGGCGCACCGTAATGAATCCCTCACTAAAGTTTAACCATGTTTTTGTTAGATTAGCGCGCCAGTCACTGGTTGAACTAGATACACTTTCAGAATCAGTGTCTTCAACCGCTTCTGGCAGCTCAACCATGTTGAGCTTTAGGTGCTCTATTTGACTAATGAGGCCGTCAATTTGCAAGGTTAAGTCCTCGCTTCTCTCTTTTGGCAATGCTTTGAGGGTTGCTATATCACTGGAAAGTGATTGACGAATGGTAATTAACGAGGCTTCATTCATTTCTGCTATGCGCAAATCTGCCGTCATTAATAACTCAATGGCGGTAGCATGATTTTTTTCCTGCCATAATTTTCTCCCCGCTAACCCCACGAGGTAATTAGCCTCGGCTAGCAACCAATCATTAGGGCGTCGTCCAGACAATTGACGTTGTTGTTGTTGCAACATAGCCAAGGTTTCTTTTTGCTGTTCGACTTGCGCGATCAACGCTAATGTTTCTTGTTGATTAGCGTATTGTTGCTGCGCAAACTGCGCTTTATTTTGTGCCTGTAATCTAGAAATTGCTTGCGCTTGCGTCGCCTGTAATTCATTGATATTCGATTGATTACTTATTAAGCGCTGTTGTACTAATGAATATCCGTAAGCGACAACAATACCAAAAATAACGATAATAATAAGGGAAAAAATAGCCAACTTACTAAGCGCGTTATTTTGATTTTTCGCGGCTTCTTTTCGACTGTTAAATACGGTATCTGGCTTTTTAGCCACCGCTTCACCGTCCAATGGTTGCTTGTTAGTATTATTCATCACTGGTTGTTCGTCCGTTGTCGGTGTCGACTGCGAGTTATCAGACACAGGCGTAGCATCATTTTCTAGCGGGATGTCGGTGCTTGTTATTTGCTTATTATCAGCGTCTTGATCATTTTTCATTTGAAGAACTCTGTAATGTTAATAATTGCTGTAAAATTGCTTGATTGCTTGCCCCAGCCGAAATTTCAACATGCGTTAAGCCGTTTTCATCGGCAATTTTGGCAACGCGAAGGCTTGGCACTATTATCGTGCACCGTTGCAACCACTGTAAATCACTGCCTTTAACCCTAGCCACTAAGGTTAACAATGTTTCAGCACTGGTAACGACTATAATAGTTATCTTGAGTTGTTGCCATTTTAATAGGTCATTTTCTTTATTGCTAACAATTGATTGACGCCGATACAACTGGCTATAATTAACCTTGGCTCCCCGTTTAACCAGCTGCTGCGCTAGCGTTTCACGGCCGCCTTCGCCGCGCAAAATAACGATTTTCTTATCTTTTACATCGCTAAGCACTGGCATTGAGAGCAGCCCCTCACTAGTCGCCTCATCTGGGCAACGGGAATTAATATTAATGTCAGAGAATGCGTCTGTGCTAGCTTGTCCAACCGCTAAATATGTTATTGCATTTGGCCAAGTATCTAATTGTTTATTTGCATGTATAACCGCATTAGCACTAATGGCAATCACGATATCATCGACATTTAGTGTCGCCAATTTAGCCGCTAAATGCTGGTCATCAATGGCGATGATACTTAGCAATGGAGTGCTGTGAGAGGATATATCATGATCAGCCAGCAACCTTGCCAGCTGTTGGTTTTTGTCGTTAGCGCGAGTCAGTAAAACTCGCCCCAACATTGGATAATGGTTATGAGTTTTCTGCATATACCTGTTGCAGTATTTCACGCCCGCCGCGATTAAGTAATTTGTCAGCCATGGCGACTGCTGTGTTTTGCGCATCCTTAATATGACCGCGTGCTTCTTCGTGCAGCATGACACTTCCGTCTGGGCTGCCTACTAACGCACGCAACCAGAATTGATCGCCATCTAACACACAGTAACTGCCAATTGGCACCTGACAACCACCTTCAAGACGATTATTCACCGCACGCTCAACAAGTACGCGTATGCGTGTTTCTTGATGCTCTAACGGCGCCAAAAGTGCTTTCATTCGATCATCGTCTATACGGCATTCAATGCCTACTGCGCCTTGACCTACGGCAGGCAGTGATTGCTCCGGTTCGATAAAAGAAGCGATGCGTTGTGGTAATTCCAGACGGATTAAACCGGCGGCCGCTAGAATAATGGCGTCGTAATCGCCGTTGTCTAATTTACCAAGTCGAGTACCTACGTTGCCGCGAAGATCACGAATGACCAGATCTGGACGAGCTGCGCGGATCTGACATTGACGGCGTAAACTAGACGTACCTACGATGGCACCAGCAGGTAATTGATCCAAGTTTTTAAAATTGTTTGATACGAACGCATCACGGGGATCTTCACGCTCACATATCACTTGTAAATCTAGGCCTGGCGGAAACTCCATTGGTACGTCTTTCATCGAGTGCACCGCTATATCAGCGCGCCCTTCTAACATAGCGGTTTCTAATTCTTTCACGAACAAACCTTTACCACCGACTTTAGCCAATGGCGTATCTAAAATTTTATCGCCTTTGGTCACCATGGTTACTAGTTCAACCACAATGCCTGGATGAAATAGTTCTAACTGTGCTTTAACAAATTCGGCTTGCCATAAAGCCAATGGGCTTTTTCGGGTGGCAATGCGTACAACTTCAACTGACATAGGGTTTTCCAAAAGTTACGTTCAATAATTTAGGGCAAATATTATCACTTACATTGGCGTTTGTATAAGTAACATGAGTCCTAGGTAAGCGATTTAGCGAACAACGTCAAAGTTGAGCCGCCATAACACGTCATTCGTCTCGCTAACAATTTCAACATGCCAAGCACCCTGCATGTTTCGGGCAATGCGTTTACTCGAATTGGTACGCCAGCTATCACTGCCAATACTCAATGCAACATTGGCTATCATTTTGTTCTCATAATACCAACGATGATAAATGGTTTCGCCGCTGCGATTCTTAATATGGCTAAAGAGTATAACCTTGCTCAACGATTGCAAATTAATCGACTGTTGCAGGTTATCAGCGGGTTCACGCTGGCTGATAGCAGAGGTCAGTTGCGCGCGAATTGTCGCGTCATTGAAAATATTTGGCTGAACATTTACCTGTATATCGGCTTTTTCAATGTTCTTTTCGGCTACATTTACAGCCTCGGTTACGTTTTCTTTTTTAGCGTTGACTTCGGTTGCAATGATAACGTCAACAATAGGTTGCTTAATTACGCTGACATCTTGAGCACTAGCACTCATGTGAATCGAATTCTCGACGATTGTTTTATCTTGCTCTGTTTTATGAGTCTCTAACGGGACAACTTTAGCTGATTGAATGGTTGGCAGTTGTTTCGCGGTAATGTTTGGTATTACGGGTAGGTTATCTGAGGTTACAGGTTGTTTTATCAATCTCTCAACCAGAACAGGTTCCGCATTAGTTTTCAGCAACTGCATGATTGAAAAAATAATCAGTAGTGAACAACTTAAGCAAAAGAGCACAAATTTGGCAATTTTCACCTTATCAAATGGCGCAACAGACTTAGTTTTCGGTGCGGTTATCTGATCGTTAGATGATATTTTTATGGACAACTGCAATGTAAATCCTTTTTGCGCAATGAGTTATAAATGCAGATAATAGACTAACTTTACGTACAATGCGATGCTTATCAGGCCTATTTTGTTCATCCTGAACTTGGTATCAAGCACCACATCATATGCTCATGTCACCTTCATTTGCATTAAATTGGCCTATTGATGGGAAACTTGGTTAGAATGGGTGCTACTTATCAGAATCTCTACCAATAATGATTGATTATTTCGCGTTAAATGAAGATGTTAGTGCGCTTGGCGCGCAAAGAACTCGTCATATCAATAATATATTGCAACAGCTTTCACCACAAAATAGACAGTTTGCCCATCTGTTACCTCTTATGCTGCATAGCAATGAGCCTTTATTACCTGGTTATCAGCGCGATATTGCTGCGACCAATATCTTTGAATATGTGCCATCAACGCAGGCTTTATTAACGGCCAAACAGCTATTTAATTTTAAGCCATGCAATGATGACTTAATCACAACACCGATCATCGATGGCCTATATACCATTGGTAGCCTAGGCAGCTTAGGCCAGAGCCCCGGTTCGGATTGGGATGTCTGGGTTTGCTTGACACAAAGTGTTGATAACGACACTAAATCGCTATTTAGTCAGAAGTGTCGCGACATAGAGCATTGGGCGGCCAGTTTTGGTGTCGAGCTGCATTTATTTTTAGTTTCAGAAGATCAATTTAAACAAGGCGTAAAATCGGGATTTGATAAAGAGTCTAGTGGCAGCGCGCAGCACTGGTTGTTGCTTGATGAGTTCTACCGTTCGGCGATTACCCTAGCAGGCAAAGCCATTTGTTGGTCAGAGCCTGACAATCGCAATAAAGCAGCTATGTTAGATCTTGGACAACCCCCCAAAGTCCCGGCGCAAGAATATTTCGGTGCTATGTTATGGCAGTTATATAAAGGCATAGACTCCCCAGAAAAATCTTTGTTAAAAGCCTTGTTATTGGAATCATATTTTAACGACTTCCCCAACACCCAATTATTATGTGAGCAGTGGAAATCATTGGCCATAGATGGCGAATTTATAGACCATTATCTATTGTTGTTACAGCGTATTAGCAAACATCTACAAAATTTAAACGACGCACCGCGACTGCAATTAGTTCGCGAGTGTTTCTATCTTAAATGCGCCCCCGCGTTGAGCGATATTACCGACCACAGCCAGCTTAATTATCAGCAGCAACAACTGCTGAAATTAACTAAATTGTGGCAGTTTAGCCCGCAGAAAATAGCGCACCTTGATCGTCAGCAGCGTTGGAGTCCACTGCACAGCCAGCATCACCATCAAGCGCTGGTAAAGGCTTTGTTGCAAAGTTATCAGTTAATGAAGTCGATGGCCCAGCAACATGGCGTCAACGAGGCGCTGTACCCGCAAGAGTTAACGATTTTAAGTCGTAAGTTATATTCGGCATATCAGGACTCCGACAGTAAGATAAACCGATTAGCGGCCAAGAAAACCGCACGTAAAAATAACGAAACCCTTTATTTACGCCGTGGCAGTCGTGACAACAAGTCAACGCGATGGCTGTTATTAGACAGGGCTCCAGTTTTCGACAAGGACTACACAATACATCATGATAGCGAAATCGTTAAGTTGCTCGCTTGGGTCGCTATCAATAGAATTACCGCACCCAATAGCAAGTTAAAGCTGCCCGCTGACATAAGCAATGACGCTGGTAAAGTGAATAAAACGTTGCAGTTATTAGATAAGCATTTTTCCACTCAATTGCACGCCACAAAAAATGCCTTGGTACAGTCGAGCCAGATAGAACAGGTACTGGTGATTATTAATATGCGTGATGACGCCACCAGCAAGTTTCAAGGCCAAGTCCCGATGATGGATTGGTTAAGCAGTAATATTTTTTCCATTGGTCTGCAAAAACATAGCTTAGTCACCAGCATCGAATTGGTATATCGCAATTCATGGAACGAGCATCACGCCTTGGCGTTCACCGGTGATAGTTGCATATTAGACTTGTTGTCACACTTGTTTAATCTTATACGTCCGTCCAATTCAACGCCAAAGATTAAGGTCTATAGCGTCTCTAATCAATACGCCATTTTGCTGCGTGATACGGTGCGGTTTTTGTTAAAAGAGTGTTTTAACATCAACCAGAAATCGAGTAAGAAAGGCACCCAAGTTAAATCATTGGTGGTCGCTGGTAAGTTATATGGCTTGTTTTTCCAGCATGATAAGGTGGAATATAAAGAAATTAATAATGCGCTAGAATTGTATCAAAAGCTCAGTAATAGTCCACTTACTCAAATAGCCAGTAATGTGCCAACCACCAGTAAACTTGAGCAAATTATCTATGAACACGGCAGTTTGGGTTATGTGCAGTTTTTCTTGGAGCAAAAAAAGGAAAATATTAAGGTTTATATTCTTGATGAGAATAATCATTTATCGAGCTATTGGCAGAAGCAACAAAATGAAGAGGATCTGATTCGTGAAATCTATCGTTTCTACACGTTCAGCAAAGATCAAAAAAACATCAGTAAAGAGCAATTAGCCATTGGTTTTAACCTACCTCAGTTCAATCGTATTAAACACCAACATAGTTTAATTATGATTGAACCGTTCGACAGGCAAGCCAATGAATTATTCTAGTTGATACCCGTGACCATTGATTATGGGGATAGTATCTTACTAATCCACTGACCCATGTTTTGCAGCTGATTCTCACACACAGAATGCTCCATTGGGTATTGTGACCAAGTCACATCAAAATCAGCAGCCATTAGTCGCTCACACGCATCACGCCCGGCCGAAAATGGCACCACACTATCTTGCTGACCATGAGAACTAAAAATTGGCGTAGCCTTATTAGCACCTTGAGCGCCCAATTGTGGTTGATCATTGGTTGCTAAATAACAAGACAGCCCTGCAATGCCAGCCAACTTATGTTTATTGCGTAAGCCAGCAAACAACGCTAGTACACCGCCCTGTGAAAAGCCTGCCAAAATAATACGCTCAGCACTAATGCCTTGGCTAATTTGCATGTCGATTAACTCGCTGACCAATTTTTCGCTTTGTTGCAGCGTATGCAGATCGGCGCGGCCATCAACATCCATGGTTTTAATGTCATACCAAGATGGCATCACCATGCCACCATTAATCGTCACTGGCTGCTCTGGCGCATGTGGAAATATAAAACGTGTAGCATGACCATTAGGTAAACCAAGCACCGGCACCACACCGGCAAAACCCGCACCGGAGTCACCTAAGCCATGTAACCAAATGACTACCGCATCTGCCGTTTTCGTTGGCTCTATTTTAATAAAATCCAACGTGGTGTTCATATTT
>JABSRV010000190.1 GCA_013214905.1 Psychrobium sp.
AAAACTAATGCCTTCTTCATGTCCTCCTTCACTCTGCTTAGTGTCAGTGTTTTTTAGGTTTTCGTTATGCCCGTGGCCATCATCTTTGGCCTTTGCTTTACTTGCTTTTTCTTGGGCATGATCATGGTGATGCTCATCAGTAGGTGTTTTTACTGCAGATATTTCATTTACCTGTTGGGCGTTGCCGTTCATCACCGCTTCATTGACCAAAGTGTTGTTGGCCACAGCATCGGTGGACAGGGCGCTTAAACCATAAAATAAGCTGCTAAGGGTGATTATTTTTATCAATGTATATTTCATGATGATTTCCTAAATGATGGGTTTAAGCGATTGGTTGCGGCGCGGATTTGTCCAACACTGAGCAACCAGTTAACTTCACTTAAATTAAACTGTGCTTGCAATTCGATACCTGCATATAAACCGTCGGTGCGTTGTTGCAGCGCCAGTAAATATTGCGAGGTATTAATATCGCCTGCTCGCCACTGCTTATTGAGCAATTGAGCGCTACGATCACCCCTTCCGGCCATTAATTTTTGCCAACGTTGTAAATAACCTCTCGTTGAAATTAGTGAGTCGGTATTGGCTTGTACCAAATATTTTTGTTTGCGAAACGCACTGTGAAAACTCGCTTGCGCGCTAAGTGCTTGTTTCTGTGCTGCTGTCACATCGTCTGAATAATTATTGCGAACATTAAGTGGCATCGAGAAGGTCATGCCAACGACATTTTCGCGATTGTTTTTACCCAGCGTAAACCCGACGGTTGGCTCCGCCTTACCTCGTAAAATAGCGTAATCGGCTTGACTCTTTTGCACCTGCCACAACGCGCCAGCCTGAGCAACCAGGGGATGTTGTTTGATCCAATCAGCAGGTACTTCAACATTGGTAATGCCAAGTCCTTGTTTTGGGTAAGCCGGATTAGACGGTGTCCAGTCGGGCAATAACTCCATCACTTGTGCCTTAGTTTGGCGCAGCTGCGACTGGATTTTTGCACTTCTGTTGAGTAGTTGGGACAAGTTTAAGAAAGTGAGCTCGACATCTATTTGAGCAATATCGCCGACATTTTTCCGGTCGCGAACAATATCGAGCAAAATTTTCAGTTGCTGTTCTTGCGCTAAGGCTAAGGCGGCTTTTTCATTGACGGCTTGCCATTTGATCAGCGCTTGTAGTGCTTGTGCTGTTTTTTCCTCGACACGATAAGTAAAGCCTTTGCTGGCAGCGGTGAGCTGATAGTTAGCTTGCGCCGCTTTGACTTGTTGCTTATCCCATATGTCGATGGTTTGAATTAGGCCTATTGAGAAATTTGTGCCATTGCCTTCACGCTCAAAACCACTGGCTAATTGCGGATTATAAAGTGGTTTTTTTGCGCCTTGAGCGCTTGAAAAAACCGCCTTCATTAATTCATTGGCGGCAATGATATCAGGGTGTTGGTTAATCTGATGGCTCAGCCATGTACCCGATAACGGGCTTGGCTGCGCGCCATAGGCAGGCAATGTCATAACAACACCGACACAAATAGCGATTGTGCTAATTTTTCGATATAAAAAAAACATTATTGTCTCTTAAGTTAACGTTAAAATTCGCGATCCCCTGCCAAAAAATGGACAGAAAATGCGTGATAAAAAGTTAAATTAAGATATAGGAGGGCGTACGAACGGCTCAATGACTGATTTAGCGTGACGTTCAATATAAAAATATTGGTTACTAAATAATGTTGTCACAAAAATTTCAGGATGTTTATCGCTAGTGAGCCAGTGGCCATGAGTACCACTGCAATGACCACAATGATGACAATCTTTTATACTGTGTTCATCACTTGAGGTCTTTTCGAAAAGCTCGATACTGTCGAGTTCGTGGGAATGCAGTGTTTGAATGTGCTGTGAATCAATCTGATGAGTTTCACTCGGACTAGCAATAGCAGCAAACGATTGCAGGGCAATCGATAGAACTATTAATAAGCTAAGCCAACTGTTTTTCATGAGTGAGTTTACAACTTCAATAAGGAGAAGCGGCTAACCTACACTTATAATGACATTGCGTCAACCAAGGGAGCACGCTCAATAATACCCGTATAGCAAGGTAGTAATGGATATAAATTACCTTGGTTGTACTGTATGGCTTGATTCTAGGCGAACAAGACAGAAATTGCCGTTAACTGTATGGGTAAAAATAATGGAGGTGATTTAGATCACATTTATTGGCATATTATGTCTTTTCTGCTATTATCGCTGGCAAATTTTAAGGACAAGCATGTAGCCGTTTATGCGACTACTCTTGTCCTTTTTCAATGTTTAAATTTATTCAGTGAAATGAATAACTTCATTACGGGACATACCTCAATGAGTCTTGCAGACAAAGTATTAGCGGTTAATAACGACTTGCCTATTCGCACCGACAGCCCTGTTCACAGCGGTAAGGTTCGCAGTGTTTATTGGCTAACTAGCGAAGACAGCGCCCGACTAATCAAAGAGAAAGGCTATAACGTTGCTGCTGACGCACCGCTGGCTATTATGGTGATTAGTGATCGCATCTCGGCATTTGATTGCATATGGCGCGGTGAGGGCGGCATGAACGGTGTTCCTGGTAAAGGCGCGGCGTTAAATGCTATTTCTAATCACTGGTTTAAAATGTTTAAAGATAATGGTCTTGCAGAGAGTCATATTTTAGATATTCCGCATCCGTTTGTTTGGATCGTGCAAAAAGCGCGTCCGGTGATGATTGAAGCCATTTGTCGTCAATATATTACCGGCTCAATGTGGCGCTCATATGACAAGGGCGAGCGAGAGTTTTGCGGTATTAAAATTAGTGACGGTTTGCAAAAGGATCAGAAGTTACCTGAATTATTAATGACGCCATCGACCAAAGGTATTTTAACGGGAATTCCTGGCGTGCCAGCGGTTGATGACGTTAATATTACGCGTGATGACATTGTTAATAATTTTGAGGCGTTTAACTTTACGTCACTTGATGATATTGCCCGTTACGAAGTACTGCTTAAAGAAGGCTTTGATTTAATCAGCAATGAGCTTGAAAAGATTGGCCAAGTATTTGTCGACACTAAATTTGAATTTGGTTATGTCACGGACGCGTCAGGTCAAGAAAAGCTTATTTATATGGATGAAGTCGGCACCCCTGACTCTTCACGTATTTGGGATAGCGAACAATATCAAGCCGGAAACATTGTTGAAAACTCAAAAGAGGGTTTCCGTCAGTTGTTGCTTAAGCATTTTCCCGATCCTGACATTTTATTAAACAAAAACCGTATGGATGAACGTAATGCATTAGCACGCGATAACATCTTACCTGAAAGCGTATTAATGGACGTATCTAGAACCTACATTAATATTGCACAGCGCATTACTGGTCAAACCATTGTATTGTCAGATAATCCTAAAACTGAGATTATTGATATATTACGTGAACAATATCAACTTGTTGACTAGTCAATGTAAGTTGTAGGGCAATAGCCTACGTCAACAACATAGCAAATAATAAAAAAAACCAGCACTTAAAGTTGCTGGTTTTTTGTTTGTGGTCTTTAATTAAACAAGCTTTAAAAATAAGCATTAACTGGCATTAAATAATATGTCATGAAATCAGTCTAAAAAGATATAAGGATATATATGCAGTCTTTTCATCTAAAAAAGTTATTTCCACTGGTCATCGCTATTTGTTGTCCCCAGTAAATCCCTTCAGTGACATTATCTTGATGTTCGACATGCTAAATAGGATTTATTTATGTGGTCATACATTAATCAAAATTTAGTGCAACTATTAGTTGTTGGCGGATTATTGATATTAGTGATCGAAATTATCATTCTTGGTCTTGCAACCTTTATCTTATCTGTAATAGGCACTTCGGCGATATTAACAGGTCTGGTTATTGCGATGGGATTGATACCGGCAGAACTATCTTATACCACCGTTACATTTTTTGTCACTTGTTGCATGGTATGGTTTATTAGCAAACCGTTATTTCACTATATGAAAAATGAGTTTAATCCAGTGAACGGCAATAAAGAATTGATCGGTCATCGGTTTACTTTGCCTGAAGATTTAACGATTGGTCAAAGCATTACTTTGCATTATTTGGGAACAGACTGGCAAGTTAGCGCCAGAGAAGCGATCTTTTTAGGCTTGGAAGTTGAAATAATTAAGGTGATGGCAGGAAAATTAACGGTGCGAAAAGTACAGTAAAGGAACGTTAAGCCTTACTGCCAAGCGAGTAAGGCTTATGGTTAATCAATGATTAACCATATAATGACGCATCGTCTTTGTTGGGACGCGTTTTAAAACGGCGATGCAGCCACATATACTGACCTGGTGCCTGCATGATGCTGCGCTCGACTATTTTGTTGGAGAATGTAGCGTCTGCGGTATCATCACCACTCGGGAAATTGGCTAACGGCGCTTCAATCGATATGTGATAACCACTGCCATCATCTTTTCGTTTCACCACGTAAGGTAGAACAACCGATTTTGAGTTCTTGGTTAAAATACTAGCACCAACGACGGTGGCTGCCTCAGGCACCGCAAAGTAGGGCACAAATACCGCTTTGCTACGGCCAAAATCTTGATCCGAGGTATACCACACAGCTTCGCCATCATTTAATGCCGAAATCATCGCGCGGATATTACGCTTGGTAATCAATTTTACCGAACGTAAACGTCCTACGACCTGTAAATATTCCATCACCGGATTATTGTGCGGGCGATATACGCTGGTGGTCGGGATTTTTGTGGTAAACAAACGGCCACTAATTTCTAAACAAAAACTATGTATTGCAAATAACAATACGCCGTTACCGTCTTTATTGGCTTGTGCAATGTGCTCTAAACCCGAGAAGGTGATTAATTTTTCCATGCGCCATTGCGGCCACCACCATGCCATACCCGTTTCAAATATCGTGATGCCAACGGATCTATTATGCTCAGCCAATATATTGTCTCGTTCACTTTGCGCCATGTCTGGATAACACAGTTCTAAATTTCGCTTTGCTGTATGCGCGCGTTTTTTAAGTAGCTTCATTAGTAATGTGCCAATAGCACCGCCTAATTTAAGTAACAGTTTATACGGTAAAATAGTGATGGTGAGCCATAACAAACCCATGGCCAACCACAATAGCCAAAAACGTGGGTGAAGATAGCTCAACTTAAACGAAGGTTTTTGCAAAATTAATTCCTAAATAATTCTTTCTTAGCGTAATTGTAGCTGATTTGACCTTAGCATGTCTCACCAAATCTCTTTTTTACATGGTACAATTTGCGCTTAATACTTTTAGGAACGAATTTATGACTATTGCTTTGCCACATTTTGAACAGGCTGACGTTTTGGTATTGGGCGATGTGATGTTAGACCGTTATTGGCACGGTCCAACGCAGCGCATTTCACCAGAGGCTCCGGTGCCTGTCGTTAAGGTTGAGCAAATTGAAGATCGCCCTGGCGGCGCTGCCAACGTTGCATTAAATATTGCGGCGCTAGGTAGTCGATGCACGATCATCGGTATTGTCGGAGAAGACGAAGCGGCTAATATTTTAAGCGAACAAATGAAGGCATTAAATATCGCGCCTGATTTTTATCAACAAAATGACATCCCAACCATCACAAAGTTACGGGTGATTAGCCGTAATCAACAACTCATTCGTCTCGACTTTGAGGAAAGTGCGGTCAATATGCAACGAGCCCCTTTGCTTGATAAATTAAAGGCAGGGTTAGCACGCGCTAAAGTCGTTATTTTGTCGGACTATGCCAAGGGCGCTTTGTTAGACGTAAGCCAGATGATTGATCTCTGTCGTGATAATAAGACCCCTGTATTTATTGATCCTAAAGGCAGTGATTTTTCAAAATATCGCGGCGCGACATTATTGACCCCTAACATGAGCGAGTTTGAAGCCGCTGTTGGCGCTTGTGCAAACGAGACCGAGATTGTTGAGAAAGGGCAACGCTTGATGATTGAGTTAGATCTGCAAGCATTGTTAGTGACGCGCTCGGAACATGGCATGACCTTGTTACGCCGTGATCAACAAGAATTGCATTTTCCAGCAATGGCCCGTGAAGTGTATGACGTGACCGGTGCCGGTGATACGGTTATTTCAGTGTTGGCCGCAAGTTATGGTGCAGGGGCCGATTTAGAAATTGCTAGTGCGTTAGCCAATGTGGCCGCTGGTATTGTGGTTGGTAAATTAGGAACGTCAACGGTTAGCACCATTGAACTGACTAGTGAGTTAGCAAAAACTCATGACGAAGTCGGTTTTGGGGTGATTTCACTAGAGCAGTTAAAAATTGCAGTGAAGGTCGCTCAGGCTCGCGGCGAAAAAGTCGTGCTGACCAATGGCTGTTTTGACATTTTGCATGCGGGTCATGTCTCTTATTTGGGCCAAGCGGCAAAATTAGGTGATCGTTTAATTATCGCTGTGAATGATGATGCGTCTGTCAAACGCCTCAAAGGTGATGGTCGCCCAATTAATCCAACGGATCGCCGCATGGCAGTTCTGGCTGGTCTTGGCGCGGTAGATTGGGTTGTGCCGTTTGGTGAGGATACGCCGCAACAATTAATTAGTGAGTTATTGCCTGACTTATTGGTTAAAGGCGGTGATTATAAGATTGAAGATATTGCTGGTGGTAAAGAAGTGATTGCTAATGGCGGGCAAGTACAAGTGCTTAACTTTGAAGATGGCTGTTCAACGACAAAGATCATTGAAGCCATTCGCGGTAACTAACTATACCCGTCATCCTTGTAACCGCAGTTCAAAATATTTACAGAATATTTTGTGTCGGCGGATTAGAATCACAATCACTTAGCTTTTACTGGCTAAGGGCTCAATAAGCTCAGGCGATTCTAACCTTGACGGCTTTGCCTAGAGCGAAAGCAGAACCCTTATGCCAGTGGCATAAGGAAGTCAGCTAAAGCAGTGA